>CANSAF010000010.1 GCA_947644645.1 uncultured Sporosarcina sp.
CATTTTTAAAGCGATTTTCTTTTTGAATGTTTTCTAGCGTTGCAGTGATTAACTGATGCTTTTCTGCATAAGCTTTTTCCTCTTTATATTATTCGATTTTATTTGCTTATGTTTCAGTTAGTTGTTGAATATATTGAGTCATATTTTGTTTTAGCAATTAAATCATTCTCCTTTTCTCAATAATTTTATCATACTTATTTGTAATTCCTAATGAATTGATATTGAGAATGCGCATAAAGTTTAAGTGGGAATATTTCGCGGATTTGAAAGGGATATGTATGATTTTTTAAAATGGAGGGGGAATATTGATGAAGCCAGTAATTGGTATGACAGCAAGTGAAGATGGACAACAAACCTATGTGAAAGATACATATAGCAAGCGAATTATTGAAGCCGGAGGACTACCGGTGATTTTACCGAGTTTTTTAAAAGATGATATAAAATTACTTTTAAAGCGAATCGATGGACTTCTGTTAACAGGTGGGGGAGATCTTGATCCGCTTTATTTTGATGAAGACCCACATCAAAATCTTGGTAACGTTACGCCTAGACGTGATGCTTTTGAAATTTCACTCGTAAAACATGCATTGAATATGAAGCTACCGATTTTTGGTATTTGTCGCGGGATGCAAATTTTAAATGTTGCATCGGGCGGGAATTTGTATCAAGATATTTATAAACAGCGAAAGCAAATAAGTATCCAACATAGCCAAAAAGCGCCGACCGAGCACGCCTCACATTTAGTTCATATAGAAGAAGGAAGTTTATTAAGAAAAATAATGGGGACTGAAAAAATGCTTGTGAATTCTTTTCATCATCAAGCGGTTAAAGTTGTTTCAGAACAATTTATCATTAGTGCGCGTGCCACTGATGGTATCATAGAAGCGATTGAAAGTGTGGCAGAGCCTTTTGTAATAGGTGTACAATGGCATCCAGAAGCTTTAGTTGATCAATCTGCAGTTAAATTATTTGAACAGTTTATTAGAGAAAGTAGTGGAAGAAAATGAAGATTATTGATTTACATTGTGATGTTTTAATGAAGTTATATGATGCGAAAGGACAACTGGCATTTAAAGACGCGAAAGAACTCGATACAAATTATGAAAAACTTGTAGAGGGGAAAGTTTTTGCACAGGCATTTGCGATTTTTATCGACCCACGTATTAATGCTGATGAGAAATTTCAAGCAGCACTCGATCAAATTTATTATTTTTATGAAGAAGTGCTTGGAAAGAATCCTCAAATGAAATTAATCAAAGAATGGGCGGATTTAAACAGTTTAAAAAATGGAGAAATCGGTGCATTTTTAACATTGGAAGGTGTCGATGCAATCGGCAATGATTTGAAAAAACTAACGATTTTATATGAGCTTGGCGTCCGTTCCATCGGGCTAACATGGAATAACGCAAATCTAGCAGCAGACGGTGTAGGTGAAGCGAGAGGAGCTGGGCTTACGACGTTTGGAAAAGAAATTGTGCAATTTAATAACGCACGGAAAATATTTACAGACATATCTCATTTAAGTGAAAGCGCTTTTTGGGATGTTTATGAAGAAGCGAAATATTTAATCGCGAGTCATTCAAATGCAAAAGCGATTTGTAATCATCCAAGAAACTTGTCAGATCAACAAGCCGCGGCAATGTTTAATAGGAATAGTATGATTCATGTTGTTTATTATCCACAATTTGTGAAAAGTGAGGGGAATGTTAGTATTGATGACTTAATTCGCCATATTGATCATTTTTGTTCACTTGGTGGCGTTGAGCTTATCGGATTTGGATCAGATTTCGATGGGATTCCCGATAAAATTAATCGTTTAGAAGATGCGGCAATGCACCAAAATCTAATCAATGAATTGTTAAAGCGGTATTCAGAGGACGAGGTAAAAGGGTTTGCTTATCAAAATTTCTTGAATCATTTGCCTTAGTATATGATTTGGAAACTACCCAATCGATATTTGAGATTGGGTAGTTTTATAAAGATTTTAATCAATAGCACCGTGGCGAACAAGAATAATATCTAAATTATACTTTACATTAATATCTGGAAATTTTTCACGCCATTCATCATTCGTCAAATCTTTACCTTGTCTTGTTTTTCGATAATGGCGCCCATAGCCAAAGGGATCAGCCTCAAGTTCTTGAGTTTTCTTTAATAATTTGTCTAAATGATTTTCTAGGTTTTTTTTAACTTCTTTTTCTAGTAACTTTATTGATTTTTGGCTTTTAAAAGCAACTTCAGCCGTTTGTTCTACAAGACGAAGTTGTATTTTTATATCTGTTGTAAATTCTAAATTATTGATATCCTTAAGCTTAGTCTTACTAGTGCTTTTAATAACATTTAGTCCGACTTCAAATTCGTCGACTTGTTGACCGTTCTCCTTGTATTCAGTTGATTCAGCGAAAGGTCCCATTGGAATACTTAATTCAAGTAATTGATCTTTCACTGTACGTTCCACCATATTCACTAAGGTAATTTCTTCTTGAGATAGTTCACCAACTACTTTATCACCTTGGAAAAGTGCATTTTTGCTATGTTTTGGTACATCATTGACAATTTCGAATATCGGTAATATATTATCATGTCCTATATCATAATAAACATGTAAAAAGTCTTGTAAAGTTTTACGAGGGATATTATGATCATTGGAATGATGCTCAATAATTCCATGTAAAAATTGTCCCACATCTGTAGAAATATTTTCTTCCTCAATCATAAGAATTTCCTTGGCATTCGGGTGTGCAACGCCAATATACATTAAATCGGGTACTCGTGGGTCACGTGCTAAGGTATCCATAAACGGAAGAAATCCTTTTTCAGCAATTACCTCTCCGAATAACATTAATTTAATTTTACCGGGAACTAATTTATAAATAGAACTCATTTCTGCATCTTTTACGGCACCTTTAATTGTTGTTCCTTTTCCAGATACAGTTTTTGTGTTTTCTTCCGCCTCGGTAGTAAATTGAAAAACAGCCATTGTTGTTTCAATCAAATTACTTTCAGTTTCGCTTTCAGCTCCATCTACTCCTGCTGCATTAATAATGCCAATATTTTCAATTGCTTGCGTTTGTATGCAGCTAATCAGAAAGAAAGAGATGAAAAGGAGCCAAACGATTTTAAGAATCTTTTTCATTTTGCACTTCCTTTAGAGGCTTCCGCTTTGTTTTTAGAAGAACAAGAGGGAATAAAATAACTGGATAAACGAAAACGAACCAAAATCCAATATCCCCAACAAAGTTAGTTACTTTTTGAATTTGTAAATCAGTTGTGATGAATAAACATAAGATTAGCAATAAGATAGAACTTCCCAATAAGGATGCTTTTTGTTGGACTTGGAACAGCCTTTCCATACCATAAACAATTGCCCACATTAATAAAATAGATGTCGGGAGCACTACAAGCATCCATTCGACAATAACAATATAATCGAAACGCTCCATAAATGAAAATTGTACAGATTTATACAAAGATAAAACAGGCCAAGACATAATACTAATATCATTTGGGCTAAAATAACCAATTGAAACGATAGTCGACACTAATAAGACAAATCCTGTAAAAGTTAAACCTAAATACACGGGCTTTTTAGCATTTTCTTTATTGTCGATAAAGGGGTATATATATAAGAGAATATTAAAGCCCAATAATGTAAAAGTAGTTGCTTTTGCTCCTTTTAGTAGATCAGTTAGAGAAGCTTCAAACATCGGAAGGAAATGTGTAACATCCATTCTTGTGATTGGGTCGTATATTAAAACAACAATCCAAAATGATAAAAAACTAAATAAAAAAACGACACCCACTACAATTCGAAGCCCTCCTAAAATACTGTAGCAAATAGGAATAAGCAGTAAAAAAGTCATCACTACAGTAGGCATAGAGGGAAAAAGAAAAATTTGTACCACTTCAATATAAGTAATTAAAGTGGTAAGTAGCTGTATAAAGAAAAAAAGTATACAAACAATCCCCATAAATTTACCTAAAAAGTTCCCAAAGATATGATGTTGAATCCCAAATATATCTGTATTTTCATAACGGGATAATATCGCAAACATGATAGCGGTGATGATAAGCGTACCAATGTAAGCAATGAGAATTGATATCCAAGAATCTTGATGAGCATGTTCGGCAATATATCGGGGTGCGCCCAAAATACCGACCCCAATTTGGATCCCGATAATAATAAAGAATAAATAATGTGCTCGAATACGCTCACCAGGGGAGATGTTTAAATTAATTTTCATTTATTTCACCTACTTTTTTATGTTTCGAATTTTTGAGGCATCTTGTTTAGAATATCGTTTATGCTGACGCGGACGGTACATAGAAGCACGTCTATAATTATGGCTAGGTGGCACGCGAAAAAATACTCTTTTAAAATCTTGTAAACGTAATGGATAGAGCGGTGCTAAATAAGGTCTTCCTAAAGATTCTGTTGTCAATAAGTGAATAACGAGTAAACAAACCCCAAATGTAAGTCCAATAAGTCCATATAATCCCGCTAATATAATCAATGGAAACCGAATGACACGAAATGATGTGCCTATTAAATAATTAGGTGTAGTAAAGGAAGCAAGCGCACTTGCTGCAACAATTATAATTAGTACATTACTCGTAAGGCCTGCATCAACGGAAGCTTGTCCAATCACAATCCCACCGACAATTCCCATCGTTTGTCCGATTTTCGTAGGCAGTCTTGCTCCGGCTTCTCTTAATAGTTCAATCATCAGTTCTATTAACAAGGCTTCAATAATCGGTGGAAATGGCACGCCAGCTCGTGATTGCCCAATTGTTATTATCAAGTCAGATGGGACAAGTTCATAACGATAAGTGAGAATTGCAACGTATAAAGGCGTTAAAAATAAAGCTAAAGGAATTGAAACTAGCCTTAATATGCGCAAGGAGGTTGCTTGCAGCCATTCTAAATAAGTATCTTCTGTCGTTTCAAAAAAACTAAAGAAAGTTGACGGCCCGATAAAGGCGTTTGGACTATTTTCAACCATTACACCGATTTTCCCTTCTTTAATGGTATAGGCCAAGTGTGCGGGTAGTTCTGTTAAATAAAATTGCGGAAATAGGCTATAAGTTGAATCCGAAATATATTGTGATAAAGTTGTACTATCTTCCAGCTCTTCAACATCCACTTCTTCGATTCTTTGACGCATTGTGTTTACATCATCTTTATTGGCCACTGATTTTAAATAAATAATTCGCACTTCTCGCGGAATTGCATTTCCAACCATTATTTTTTCGATTACTAAATCAGCTGTGGGTAGAATTTGTCTCATGACATTCAAATTTGTTTTTAAAGACTCTGTGAAAGAAAGTTGCGGACCAATGATGACCGATTCTGTTTCAGATTTATCTAAACTGCGTTCTTCTTCTTGCATTAATGAATAACAGATGACATTTTGTTCATCTTCGATATAAAGGTAAACGAAGCCTAAAATTATTTTATCTAGTATGTCATCTAAATTATTGGTGGAAGATCCATTTTCAAAAGGTAGTTCATTTAATAAAGCGTCTGCCGTCCAAGTTGTTTGACGCTCAAGTAAAGGGGACAGTAAATAACTGCCCAAATTATTTGAATCAATTAAATACCGAATCCCAAAAACAGCAATTTTTTTATTTTGATGGTGATAAATAGAGAACATTAAATCTTCATCTGAATTATTTTCAAACTTACTTTTTATATATGATTCAAGCTCTTCTACTTTCAAGGGAAATTTAATATCCTTGTCCATGTTTGCCTCCTGTAAAGTAGCGATTGATTAAAGTATGGGATAAAGAAGGAGAATTTATAAGTAAAGATTTATATTTTATTATCATAGGGGAATCATTGCTCAATACATAAGTAAAAAATCAGTAGTTTAAATCACATAAAGAGAAAAAACAAAAGTAGGGGAAAGCCTTAAGAAAGTTGGTAAGTTTTAATCAGCTATCATACTGTTTGGTTTAAAGAGTTAAGAAAATAACTAAAAAAAAACGCAACAGTGAAATTGACAACACTGTTGCGGAGAAAACTATAGAATTCGCGATAAATGGAACTAGCTAGATGATTTTATTCAAGCACTGTAAAGATGACAGCTATTTAAAGTTTAACTTCCAGAAAATACTTATGTTCGATCCCAGAAGCGTTGATGTGCGATTGCGGCAACTAGATCTTCACCGAAATTAGTATTATTTTCAGCGAAGACGACCCCTGCTAAATTATTATTTTCGGTTGCGTGAATAAAAGATTGACCCTTTTTTGAAACACCAATCGGTTTATAATGTTTATAAGCGACGTTTATAAAATCTGTTACGTCAGCATTGAATTTTGCTTGGTTTTTAACATTTCCACCGACAACATAGAGTGAATCGAGTAAATAAGGACTTGTTGTGAGGAAAGTATCATCAACTTCTAATGTTGTGCCGTCATCTCCTGTAACGATGCCAAGCATTTCACTCACAATGACGACGAAAACGCCGTATTCCTCTAAAATTTTGATGGTGTTTTTTACTTCATTTGCATTAAAATCATTGCCGACTAAAACGCCAACTTTTAATGAGTAGGCATATTTCGGCGTACTTGCCTGACTGAGTGATGGATAACTAGTGTTGACTGGTACATTTGTGCCGCTTGGTCGCTTTACGCCGACATTATCTGCAACAATATGTGCCAACTCTCGGTCAACATTTACTAACATATCTGCACATTGTTGGCGAACAGATTCGCTTTTTACGCTACCAATTTGAAAATTAAGCGCTTCAATCATATGTTGCTTTTCTATTGTTGTTAAGCTATTCCAAAATATTCTAGGTTGTGTATAAAAGTCATTGATGGCTTTGCCGCTTCGCTCTCGTGTGACATGCCCTTCAACTTTTGTCGGATAATGTTCGTAACCGCCTTCTTCTGGTGGCGTCGTATAAGGTGTATTATCAGTCAATGAGTTTTTGTGATAACTTGTTTCGTCTACATCAATTCGCTCACGCATGAACCCTTTTCTTTGGTTATTATGAAAAGGGCAGACGGGCCTATTGATCGGTAAGTTTTGGAAATTCGCACTCCCAAGTCGGTGATATTGTGCTGTTTGATAAGCGAGTAATCTACCTTGGAGGACAGGGTCATTTGAGAAATCAATGCCGGGTACAACATTACCTGGATTAAATGCAGCCTGTTCAATTTCCGCAAATTCATTGTCAACATTACGATTTAAAGTCATTTTTCCGATTGCTTTCACGGGAATCAATTCTTCCGGCCAAAATTTTGTAGAATCCAGAATATCAAAATCATATTTGAATTCATCTTTTTGGGGGATTAATTGAACGCCTAATTCATATTCTGGACATGCGCCTTTATCAATCGCTTCCCTTAAATCTCGACGATGGAAATCTGGATCGATGCCGCCAATTTTTTGCGCTTCATCTTGAAGTATTGAATGTGAACCAAGCACCGGTTTCCAAACAAATCGTACAAAAGTTGCGACGCCTTGTTCGTTGACAAATAAGTACGTGTTGACGGACCAAGATTCCATCATGCGATAACTTCTTAAAATTCCCCGGTCAGACATAACCCATAATGTCATATGCAATGCTTCTTGGTTGTTGGCAACATAATCCCAAAAAGTATCATGATTTCCAGCTGCTTGCGGCATACCCGTGCGCGGTTCGGGTTGATAAGCGTGAATCACATCAGGAAACTTCATCGCATCTTGGTTGATTAAAACTGGAAATGCAATGGTTGTTAGGTCGTAGTTTCCTTCTTCTGTATAAAATTTGACGCCTAAACAACGTAAATCCCTTGCAGTATCTTTTGAACCTTTGCTTCCTTGTACGGTAGAAAAACGAACAAATAAAGGTGTCTGTTTTCCAGCTTCCTGTAAAAATCCAGCTTTTGTAAATTCTTTCATCGATTCATAACACTCAAAAACACCATGTGCGCCGTAACCTCTCGCATGAACTTTTCTTTCAGGAATTTCTTCGTGGACAAAATGTGTGATTTTTTCAAAAAACTGAACATCCTCCATCACGCCAGGTCCACGGTCTCCAGCTGTTAAAATTCTTTCATCATCCGAAACTTTTCTCGACTGATTTGTCGTTAACGGATGCCCCGCATTTCTAACACGAAACTTTTCTAATTGTTCATTTTTACTATTCGCATTGACTCTTTTTTGATTTTCTGATGATGAAGATTCAGTCAAATAAATCACCCCGTTATTTATTTTCTTGCCAATCCAAGAATCTGTAGAAATTGTGATGAATCGTTGCATTATATGCAATGGGTGTTTAACTAGTTCCTGTTTTTGAAGGATGAATGACTTTATAAATTTGGAGAACAATAATTTATATACGAGTAAGGGAGTGTGAAAATAATTGAAAGACCATTTATCATATGGAAAGGATTATAAATATATTCCCGCCACTTCAATTGAAAGTGGTGTTGGAACGGAAGTCTTGCCAGATCTTTATAGTTTTACTGTACAAATTGTCAATATTATTATGGTAGGACATTCAAATCAAAAAGAATTTGTACTAATTGATACGGGGACACCATTTTCAGCAAAGAAAATTATAGAAGAGGCAGAAAATCGTTTTGGTGAAAATTGTCGACCGAAAGCAATTATTTTAACGCATGGGCATTTTGATCATGTCGGTTCTGTTATTGAGCTTGTGCAGCATTGGGATGTAGATGTTTACGCACATGAATTGGAGTTACCTTTTTTAACTGGAAAAAAAGATTATCCGCTACCAGATTCAACTGTAGAAGGGGGGATGGTTTCGAAAATGTCCGCTATGTTTCCCAATGAAGCCATCAATCTTGGGAATCGTGTGAAATCGCTTCCGGCGGATGGTTCTGTTCCTCACCTATCCGAATTCAAATGGATACATACACCTGGGCATTCTCCAGGACATGTGTCTTTATTTAGAGAAGAGGACAGCGCTTTAATTGCTGGAGACGCTTTTATTACAGTTAAACAGGAATATTTATATAAAGTATTTATGCAGGAATTAGAAATTAGTGGTCCACCGCGGTATTTAACGACAGATTGGGAAGCATCTAAAATATCTGTGGAGAAATTAGAAGCACTAAAACCCTCTGTCGCAATTACAGGACATGGTTTACCGATTTCTGGTGAAACATTAACGGGGTATTTAAAAGAGCTAGTGGAGAATTTCGATGAAATTGCTGTTCCAGATTATGGAAAGTTTATTGAAAAAAGTGAGTGAAAATATTCGATTATAGGCTGAAAAATAAGGGTTGTCCAGAAAAATGAAGTTTCCGGACAACCCTTTAATTTGTTTAGCAGATGAATATCATTAACGTTTTTTAAATCGACTTTTCTTTCTTGATTGTAGACGTTTTAAGCGATTTTGAATGTCATTTTCCATTTGTTTTGTTTTAGCTTCGTCTAGCTCGATGGAGGTGATTTCTTCGTCTTGAAGCATAATTAAAAACCAATTACCAGGCTCGCTTCCTGCTGGAAGTAAAGAAGTAGGTAGTAAAATGTCTTTTTGAATACTTTCTACAAGTAAAACGGCTTGGTCATTATTTGCAATGCGATCAAAATAAGCTGAATACATTATTTATCCTCCTACACATGCCAATTTTTGTTCTTTAATATCTTCTAAACGTTTTTCACCTATACCATTTATCTCGATTAATTCATTCAGCGATTCATATGGTCGAAGTTTAATAAGCTCTTCGGCAGAATTTTCACCTATGTGTATAATTTTTTGTAAATCTTCTTTTGATGCCGTATTAATATTTACACATTCATTCCCTTCTACGGGAGAGGGAAGAATACCTTCCTCTTCAGTAGAAATATGATAACTTTTACCATCTGTATTTAGAATAATTGTCCCGTATTTATCTGTTCCATAAACTAAACGATGCCGTTGATTTAATCTTTCAATTGTTTCTGGGCTAGGTAACCCATAAGAATTATCAATCCCTGCAGAATAAATTGCAATTTCAGCATTTACTGCATCCAAAAATTCTTCGCTACTGGATGTTTTCGATCCATGATGTCCAACATGCAAAATATCGGCATTCAGCTGAACATCACTTGCAAGCATTTCTCTTTCGGCTTCTCGTTCTGCGTCTCCAGTAAAAAGGAAAGAAGTATCTTTATACTGAACACGCATAACAATGGAATTATTATTAATCGTAGAGTTGTTATTCGATTCTGTGAAGGAATCAGTAGGATGAATGACATCGATTGTTAAGCTACCAATTTCAAAAGACTCACCTGCAGTCGGTTCATAATAATCTACTCCGCTTTTTTCAATCGCTTCAAGTGCGTTCGCAAAAGACTGAGAATTATTCGTATCTCCGTTCATCCACACTTCGCCTACATTTAAGCTTTCTAAAATAATATCAAGTTGTCCAATATGATCAGCATGCGGATGTGTAATCGCAATTAAGTCAATATCATCTATTTCTTCATTTTGTAAATAAGTTAAAACGTCATTTCTTTTCCAGTCACCTGCATCGATTAAAATATTAATCAGTTCATCATTTTCTTTGAGTTGAAGCAAAGTTGCATCCGCCTGACCCGCATAGATAAAATGAATGCGTAAAAAAGAGTCTGCTTCTATACTTTCTCCGCTAGTTGTTTTTGTTGGTTTATCGTTCGTATTATCATTTACACAGCCGGTTATAAGTAAAGAAATTGTAAGCAGAAATAAAAAAAACTTCATATACCTCACATTCAATCGCCTCCTATTCAATATGTTGTTAAAACACAACAAAAGACATTGTAGCATACTCATCTTTATTTACCTAAAATCATTTTGAAAGCTAAAAATCAATTCAATCAATAGATTCAATGGCGTTATTTTTGAAAATTATACAGTTCAAAATCCATTACTTTTTTAGAACGGTCGAGTTTAAAATAAGATTTAAAAACGCCATCAATAAAGCAATTAAAAGTGCGGAACCAAACCCTGCAACAACAAAGCTTTCGCCGATAATTCGATTTGTTAGGAGAAGCATAAGTGCATTAATCACGAACAAAAAGAAGCCTAGTGTAAGAATTGTTGCTGGTAATGTTAAGATAATTAGAATAGGTCGTACCAAAACATTTACTATTGCTAAGACAAAACTTGCTAAAATGGCTGCACCAATATTTTCTACATGAAAGCTTGGAATAATAAAGGAGAGAAATAAAAATAGAAAAGCATTTAACAAAATACTTCCAAACCATTTCATTGAATCAAATCCTTTCTATATATCATTTCCATTGAAAAAAGCATGGTGATGAAGCTACCATGCTTTTTCCATGAAACTATTGAACTCGGAAAATTTGTTTGTTGCTCAAGTAAATCTGTCTGACGATTAATAAAACTCGTCTTCCAGCTGTACTGCCACGCTACTGTCTTCTTAATCCGCCTGGATAAGGGAGTTACACTTGCTGTTTGTAACTGACCACCTTCTACAGTGAGCGTTTATTCACTTCGTGTTGCTGTTATTCTCGGTGTATACGTGTTGCTTTAAATCATTTGTTGCACTCACACAAAAAACTTACTGCTTCATTAGACTAATTACGTCTAACATCTTAACCTTAACGAGTTTTTACATTCGCCAGTTCTGCAAATTTTCCGCCAAGGCTGTGCATTTCTACAAGCATGGATTACTCAATTCTTAAGTGATGCCAAGTTTCACCATGATGTAATTTAGCCTTGTAATTAATCTATTCCCCGAAAAACAAATTTGAAACTTCTTTTTTTAAAAAAATTAAATCTTTTTTATGCATACTGTTTTCGAATTCGAACAAACTAAAATTACTTTAGGGAGGGAGCTATTCAATGGCAAAAAAAGATAATAAATCCCATCATGACAAAGGCGGAACATTAAATATCAATCGGAAAGAGCATTCGAATAGTTTTATTCAACGACGAGACCCACGGATTCATCAACAAGAAATTGCCGTACAAAACTTAGCCAAAAATGATCAAGAAGGAAATAAAAATTATGAAGAAGTTGGTATGAAATTAGCAGAGACAGCGAAAGAATTTACCGACTTAGATTTTTCACCGGAGGATTGGAAAAAAGAGGATTGAAAATTGCACTCGATAAGTGAAAGTGACTTATCGAGTGCTTTTAATCAACTGGTGCTACCGGATAAAATTTATGTGTAAGAACATACTGAATTTCAACGGATGATTAAGGGAGGAGAATTTATTTGGAAGGACTAGCTGTCTTTGCATTAGGCGGACTCAATGAAATTGGGAAAAATATGTACGTTCTTCAATATGATGAAGATATTTTAATTGTTGATTGTGGTTCAAAATTTCCTGATGAAAGTTCATTGGGTGTAGATTTAATTATCCAAGATCTTCAATATTTAAAAGAAAATCAAGACAAAATTCGCGGACTTCTTGTTACGCATGGTCATGAAGATCATATTGGTGGGATACCTTATTTTTTACAACAAATAAATGTGCCGATTTTTGCGAGTCGTTTAACACTTGGTTTAATTCGCCTAAAGTTGAAAGAACATCGATTGCTGAGAGAAACGGAATTGGCACTTATACATGAGGATTCAAAATTAACATTTGGTGTAATGGACGTGACATTTTTTAAAACAAACCATAGCATCCCGGATTGTTTAGGCATTGTTTTTCAGACGCCGGAAGGAGCAGTTGTACATACGGGTGATTTTAAATTTGATTTTACGCCGATAAATGAAGATCGGGGAGACATTCATAAAATGGCGGAAATCGGTTCCAAAGGTGTGCTGCTTTTATTATCCGAAAGTACAAATGCTGAAAGGCCCGGTTTTAACCCGTCGGAGCGCGAAATTGGGAAAAGGATTGAAGAAGTTTTTCAAAAAGCACCACAGAAAATTTTTATTTCCACTTTTGCATCTAATGTGCATCGCGTCCAACAAGTTGTACATGCAGCGGAAAAGACGAATCGGAAATTGGTCTTGCTTGGAAGAAGTATGGTGAATGTTGTATCAGTAGCGGAAGAGTTGGGCTATTTGCGTGTACCGAATGGCATGATCATTGAAAAGCAAGACATTCATCAGTTTTCGCCGGAAGAAATCGTCGTTTTATGTACAGGTAGTCAAGGAGAACCGATGGCAGCATTGTCTCGTTTATCGACAGGAAATTTCAGGCAAGTCGATGTGCTCCCAAATGATACAGTTATTTTTGCATCTTCTCCCATTCCCGGCAATGAAAAAAATGTAACGGAGATTATTGATAATTTATTGGTCTTAGGCGCGAATGTTGTATACGGATCTGAAACGGGATTACATGTGTCCGGGCATGCGCGGCAAGAAGAATTGAAATTGATGTTGACGCTGATGAAACCAAAATATTTTATGCCGATTCACGGAGAATATAGGATGCTTTATAAACATCGCATGTTGGCGGAATCAGTCGGTGTCCGTTTTGAAAATGTATTTATTTTAAATAATGGGGATGTACTTGAAATTTTAAACGGTCAGGCAAATCATACAAAAAACATTCATGCGGGACATATTTTTGTTGACGGGTTAGGGATTGGAGATGTCGGGAACATTGTTCTTCGTGACCGGAAATTACTATCAGAAGAAGGCATTGTCATTATTGTCGTAACGATGAATAAAAGTGACGGGAAGATGATTGGATCGCCTGATATTATTTCTAGGGGATTTGTGTACAAGCGCGATGCTGAAAAATTAATGAATGAAGTCAATGAATTAGTGCTGAAGAAAATAACAGAGTTGGAAAGACCAAATCGCAATATGATTCGTCAAGTAGTGAAAAAATCCGCTGAGCAATTTTTATACGTGGAAACACAAAGAAAGCCTATGGTTTTGCCGGTAGTCATTGAAGTATGAATAGGGAAGGGGGCTCTTACGGCGCTAAAGAGCCCTCTTTGGAATCTGAATGTATGCGATGATGAAGTTCATCAATTGGAATAACTAATCCAACTTTTCCATGTGTTTTTTCATTTAAAGTTGCGAAAATAACACCGATGACTTCACCTTGTTCATTAAAAACAGGACTCCCACTATTCCCACGGTAAACAGGCGCTTGAATCATCATCACTTCATTTTCCCAATCGGGTAGTTGTGTATAATCAAGCATTTTTCCTTCGTTGGCAATACCGTTAAAGCTTAGCGGATTACCAATAAAGCGAACGGGTGCATTCGGAGAAAAATTCATTTCGTCAGCAAGCGTTAAAAACGGCAAATTATCCCCGTTAATTTCAAGTACGGCCAAATCAACGGATGGAAAAGCATGCGTGATTGTCGCAGGATACTTGTCGCCATCTGGAAATCCAACAGTAATATCTTGTTTATCTTTAATCACATGGTAATTTGTTATGATTCTCCCTTCGTTTGTAGTGGAAAATCCAGTTCCTTTGCTATTTTCAGTAGTCACAACGACAACAGATTTTTTATAGTTTGCAATGTCTTGATCCTGCGATAATTTTGCCGACGTTTTTAGAAACTCTATAGCAGGAATCGAATAAATTTCAAAAATTGCTGAAAAAGTACTGAATGCTAAAACAAGCGTCATCAGCCAAAATGTCCATCGGGGAAAGGGACGTTTTCTTTTGTGCTGATCTTTTTCTAATCTCGCTTTTTCTAAAGCTTCCTGTTGAAGTTCTAATACGAGCGAATTAAACTCCTCTTCGGTTAATTCTTCAGTCGGTATATTTCGTAAATCTCGTTCTTCTTCCACTAGCAGCACCCTTTTCGGAAAAAATCTAATTATTACTATGATAGCATTTTGAAATGAATTAGCTAGTTTGGAAAGTTGAAGTCTTGAATTCAAGGCACTGAAAAAGTTTGGCGAGGCACTGAAAAATCCCTCCGAAGCGCTGTAAAGTTCGATTATTTGGCCAATAATATCTTGTTGCTATCGATTTTCCCTCCTTTTCTAAATCTAATTTATTCAAAATATAATAGGCTTCGTTTGAACTTTTTAATTGTAAGAAATCTTTGCATTGCTTGTTGTTCATTGAATTGCTAATAAGTATGAACCAGTCTTGGACTATTCTTTCGGCATTATAAGGTTCTTTATTGTTACAATATGTGCACTGAAGAATCTTTTAAGAGTGACGAAAAAGTATTTGATGGCATTTAGAACATAATTGTCCTTTTTTCAATGTAGCTGGATCGATCCTAAAATAATTACAAAGTGGATATATATTATAAGCGACTTGATTTTGTTTAATCAAAGTGGCGACCGTTTGAATTTCTTTAGTTTGATAAACAGCAGTCATTTGGTTAATTTCCCCAAGGATAACTGCCAATCTCTTCATGTAAGTGAGTCGTGCATTGCGCGGTACTTCTTTGACAATGCATTGATTGTTTGCAAGGACAACAATTCCCGAAACATTCATATCAATGCCCCTTTGCAATAGCCAAAGCGATAGATTTTCTTTTGCAATTTCCAGTTGTGTCAAAGGACAGTCCATAATTGTTTCAACACCGTCGACTTCGCGCAATAAATGATGCGGATTGGATTTAAAATAAAGATTGCCTTTAATATTTTTGATTTCGAGAATGAAGATTGTTTGCTTCGTGATGAGTAATGTATCAATTTGAAAAGAATGATTCGGTGATAAGGCAAGTTCAACATTTGTTAAAATAATGGATGAATCGGGCAAATTGATCTTTTGTAAGTATTGATCGATTTTCCATTCACCTGCATACCCAGCTTCTAATTGATATAATCGTTTAGTAAGTTTTTCGACATTCGAATCATGCTCTGGTAGGCGGGTTAGAAGTCTTGGCAATGAGATGAGTAGCGGTGGATGTGTTCGACTAATTGTTATTTGAATCACTTCTAATTTGAATTTTCAGTTATGTAAAATATATCAAATTCAATGCATTTGTACAACAGGTTAAAAATCTAAAAACCATCCAAGAAAAGTTTGGATGGTTTTTGGAATTTAGTCTAAAATCTTAATTTTCACAGTGCGTCGTCCCCATTTATAAGCGTCTTCTTTATGTTGGATGAAAACGTCAATAATATTTCCTTTAATTGCGCCGCCAATATCTCCGGCAATGGCTTCACCATAACCTTCTACCCAAACACGAGAGCCGAGTGGAATTACATTTGGATCGACTGCGATAACTTTTTGGTTTGGATTTGCCCGAAGATTAATGCCTGTATAAGTTGTACCAGAGCAACCTGTGCAGTATGCAGTATAAGCAGTTGCGGTAACTGTCATTTCCTTCCCAGATGCAGCGGGTGTTTGACTTGTTTGTGTATTATTTTTAGCGGGTGGACCAGATACTGCTTGTTGCTTTTTCGTTGAAGCATTTGCCGTTGATGTCGTTTTAGATTTGGCTACCCCATCGATTGTTAGCTCGTCCCCCGGATAAATTAAATGACTAGAAACGGCATTCAGTTTCATTAAATCTGACAAGGAAATTTGGTGTTTTTCGGCAATTTCGGAAAGTGTGTCTCCTTTTTGGACGGTATATACTTTGTTTTTAGCATTTGTTTTAATTTCTTGTTCTGGGAAAATCATTGCTGATTGTAATCCATTCCAATTCAATAAATCTTCAACCGCGACATTGTTCTTTTGTGCGATATCCCATAAAGTATCTCCATTTTGCACTTTGTAGACAGAAGATGCAAAAGCTTCTCCGCTTGTTAGACCAATCATAAAGAAAACAGCCATAATCAAGCTCATCATATGTTTTTTCATAAATAAAGTTCCTCCTCTAAAATTTTGCAAACACAACAGAATCATTCGAAATTCCCTTGAGCAGCGCTTGGCGACTTAGCGCGGTACTCTAAAAATAGTAGTTACCACCACTATGAAAAACTATACAAAAATATGGAATGTAATTTATTTGTAATATAACGAAAAACATAGAGACTTATAATTATTGAGGCTATAATGAAAGAAGAATGAAAGGATTTGATACAATTGAAAATTACTGAAATTGAAGTTTTTGCGATTCGCTTGCCGTTAATTGAACCATTTGTCATTAGCTATGCTAGTTTTGATGATATGCCGTCGATTATTGTGAAAGTGACAACAGATACGGGACATATCGGTTATGGGGAAGGTGTGGCAGATGAGCATGTAACGGGTGAGAGTTGGACATCTACATATGAAATTATAAAACGTACATTAGCACCGAAGTTAATTGGTGAAAACCCGAAGAATATGGAGCGTATTCATGATTTAATGGATAAAGAAATTTATGGTGCACCGACTGCTAAAGCGGCGATTGACATTGCTTGTTATGATGTTGTTGGAAAAGCTTTAGGGATTCCTGTTTATGATTTACTTGGGGGAAGATATCACGCAGAATTTCCAATTACACATGTACTGAGCATTGCGTCTCCTGAAAAAATGGCTGATGAGGCGGAACAGCGTGTGGCTGCTGGTTACCGATCACTTAAAATGAAGGTCGGTGCTAAAGTAATGGATGATGTAAAAAGAATTGAAGCAGTTCGCGCGCGAGTTGGGGAAGAAATTGCCATACGTGTAGATGTGAACCAGGGGTGGAAAAATAGTGCCAATACTTTGCAAGGACTTCGTAAATTAGAGCATTGTAATTTGGATTGGATTGAGCAGCCAGTCGTTCAAGATGATTTTGACGGCATGGTTGAAATTAAATCGAAAACGCCGACACCTGTCATGATTGATGAAGGACTGCGTGGTTTTCGAGATATGCGTGAAATTATTGCGAAGCGCGCGGCAGATAAAGTGAATATTAAATTGATGAAATGCGGCGGGATTTATCCAGCGATGAAATTAGCGCATATGGCTGAAATGGCGGGCATTGAATGTCAAATTGGTTCAATGGTTGAGTCTTCAGTCGGTTCAGCAGCAGGCTTCCATGTTGGTTTTGCGAAGAAATTCATCACAAGTGTTGAATTAACAGGACCACTTAAATTCAAAGAAGACATTGGAAACTTAAAATACGATGTACCTTTTATTCGCTTAAATGAAAAGCCAGGGCTTGGTATTGATGTTGATGAAGAACAATTACAGAAATTAACGCGTTTTTCGGAGAAGATATCATGATCAAGAAGCAATTGAAAAATGGTCAAATGATTACGCTTCGAACATGTACGGTAGAAGATTTACCGGAAATTTTAGCGCTGCAAAACGAAGTGATTGTAACATTAACGACAACATCATTTTTACAACCATTATCAGAAGAAGAGTTTTTACATATATTATCGAATCATGGAATCATGTTAGGCGCATTTCATGAAGAGCGATTAATTGCGTTTCGCGCATTATTAATTCCAGATGTAGATGAAGCGGATCATTTAGGGGAAGATGCTCAGATTCCACAAGCACAATGGAGTAAAGTGATCTATTCCGAAATATCTAATGTATCGCCAAGTTTTCGTGGAAATGGTTTGCAAAAGATTTTGGGCGAATATATCTTCAGAGAAATCGACCAAACGAAGTTTCAATATGTTTGTGCAACTGTAGCGCCGTTCAATATTGCAAGTTTATTAGATAAATTTGCACATGGTATGAAAATTGTGGCATTGAAAGAAAAATACGAGGGCTTAACACGTTATATTTTATTGAAAGATTTGGCAGCTAGCTCACAACAGGCTGTTGAAAAGAAGAATGTGCCAATGGAAGATATAAAAAAACAGCAAAAATTATTAAATGAAGGCTGGCAAGGTGTTGCGATTTTGAAACAAGATGATGAATGGTGTGTGGTTTACGAGAGATAGGCTGTCTAATACATGCTACGAAGCTAAATAAGAAAACAAATGGATCACTTCGACGTATACAAAAAAGGGAGGCGTCCTAAAAGTCATGTACTTTCGACTTTTAGGACAGCCTCCTACTCAAACCATTCATTTTGTCTTTCTTCTTCTGCGATGAAATTTAAATCATCTGCTGTAATGGTAAATAATTGATAATCGTTTTTTTCCATATAACGTTCAACAAGTTTTCGAATAAATTTTGGTGAACCTTCATTTTCTGGATCATAGACTAAAACCATTCCATCCGAATTACGGATTAGAAATTTGTCTTTTTCGGAAAACTGCCACGGTGCTTCATAAGGGGTTGATGTTAGGCTCACATGATAATCTGCATGAATAATCATTGCTTCGTATTTATCTTTATTGACATCATTCCAATTTTGACTTTGATCTTGGAAAGGCGTGAGGACGGCGTATTTTAATATTGGATATTCTTCTTGCAGCTCCAAAACAATTTCTGTCGCCCATAATTCTACACCAAGTTGTCCACTCACAATAATCCATTCTAATCCTTCTGGGATGAGCGCAATCAATTGACTTTTTAATGCTTTTTTAATAATTGGAATGCCAGGGTGTTTATCATCGAAAATGCCCAGTTCATGTTGTTTATAACCTGTTACCACAACTCTTTTCACTTTTAAACGCCTCCCGATAAAATAAAAAAGCCAGTTTCACGAGGAAACTGACTGAATCATTATGTACAAAGCCGCCTTTGCCGTACTTTTATAAAAAGTTTTAAACCACACTTTTCCAAGTGGGTGCTTGCAGAAATCTTCCTGTCTGTCTTTACAAATCATGTGTAAAGCGCGCCATTTCAATTTCGATTTAAAACTCCCTGTTACTGTATAAAGGTTAAAACTTAATATGATACGAACAATGCAGCTTGTAATTAGTAGTATACAGGAAGTGGTGAAGAAAAACAATGGATGGGAAGCTGTTAAATATTTCTTGATGAATTCTAGAGAAGTCACTTGCCTTTTATTTTACTATCATCTATACTGAATGACAATCAGTCATATTTGAAGGGGAGGATGAAAAATGAGTAAGAAAGAGGCAATTGTTCATGCAGCGATTCAAGTATTTCGTGAAAAAGGAATTGAAAAAACAACGGTTTCGCATATTGTAAAAGCGGCGGGAATTGCGCAAGGTACTTTTTATTTATATTTTCCATCGAAGCTCGCTTTAATGCCAGTCATTGCTGAAGAGATGGTTGAGAAAACGATGGAAATCGTAAAGGAAAATGTACAAGATGAAGCTTCTTTTGAAGAAAAGCTTGAACAATTTGTTGATGCAATCTTTGTTGTTGCAAGGGATTATAACGAAATCCAAGCGCTCATTTATGCGGGACTTGCCTCAACAGAACATTTAAAAGAATGGGAAACAGTGTATGATCCGTTTTATAAATGGCTTAGTGAATTATTGAAGGAAGCTGAGCAAGCAGATATTATGCGAAAAACGATGCATATTGAAAGAACAGCTAAATTAGTCATTGGACTCGTCGAATCAGCTGCAGAACAAGTTTATTTGTATGATAATACAGATGAAACTGAAGTAAAGCAGCAAAAAGCAGAAGTTTTATCATTTGTTTGCCATGCATTGGGGATTCACCCATCAAATTAATGAAGGATGGCTGGGAATTTAATAGCTCCAGCCTTATTTTACAAATAATAATGAATGATTGTCAGTCATTTATAAGAAAAAGGAGAAAATTATGGAAAAGAAATGGCTTTATGTAGGCTTAACGAGCTTTTTTGAGTTAGTTTGGCTTTATGGTTTTAACGTTGCAAGTAGTTGGTGGCACTGGATTTTTATTGTGATTTTTATTTTTATCGATTTTCATTTTTTAACGAAAGCTTGTGAAGAATTACCGACAGGAACGGTGTACGCGATTTTCGCAGGAATCGGAACGGTAGGAACAGCTTTAATGGACGTTTATATTTTTGGGGGAAGTTTAAGTATCGGAAAGATCTTCTTCATCATTATTTTAGTCGTTGGCGTTATTGGGTTGAATTTGGCCGATAAAATTGAAGAAGAAAAGAAACAGAAAGGAATTGCATAATTATGGGTTGGATATTTGTTTTATTGGCCGCAGTTAGTGAGATTATTGGTGTTGTCGGGTTAAAAATGTTTAGCCAAGAAAAGAATTGGAAAAACGGACTCATTTATGCATCAGGATTTGCGGCTTCATTTGCCTTTTTATATGTATCATTTAAATTTTTACAAGTAAGTGTCGCATATGCGGTTTGGATTGGAATTGGAACGGCGGGTGCGGTACTCATTAATATGATTCTTTTTGGTGAATCGAGAAGCACTGGAAGAATTGTTAGTGTTGGTTTAATTATTATTGGTGTAGTTGGTTTAAAAGCTTTGTCATAATGAACGTGTTCCCTCCTTTTGCATAAGCTATGCAGAAAGGGGGGAATTTGCGTTATGGGATTATTTATGAGTGAAAATGAAGATCCGGAAGTGTATCGGGATGAAAATGAGCCCGTTGAATACAATCAAAATAGTTTTAAGCAAGAAGAAATGATTGATATGATTCAAAGGCAGCAGAAAGAAAGTGATACGCTACAATCTTCTGTACGGAATTTGGAAAGAGTATTCGCTAAACAAAATGGTGCACAACTAAGGAAGTTGGCGAATGCCCGTTATCATATTGAAGCGTTGTACGATCTTCAAAAAGAACAAGAAACGTCATTTGGTGGCACTTCCGAATCCATACAAAAACTAGATGAAAAAATCGCCGCTTTAACTCATCAAATTGAACAACAAGTAGCTGTTCAAAAATCATTGAAGCACCAACTGCACCAACAAGAATCTTTCCAAAAAGAAGTATTGGAAAGACTTGCGAACCAAGAAGTTTTGACGGAGAAAGTGTTGCGGAAACTCGATCATTTTCGCAGTATATTATATGAAAGAACCCATTTTATCGGTGAGAAAATTAACAAAGGATATGAAGCGACAACGGCTTATTTTGCAAAAATATTGGGTCAAGAGTCTGTAGAAGAAGAGCAGGAAGAAGTTAAAGAAAAAAGCATAAGTTGATAAAAAGTGAGCTATTCAGCAAGCACGAACTTCTGAATAGCTCATGTTTTTTACCATTTTTTATAAGGTAAAAACTTTCCATCTAATGTTACGACAACACGATCCCCATTCGGATCTTCTTTCTTGTCGATATCCATTGTGAAGTCAATCGCACTCATAATGCCATCGCCGAATTTATCGTGAATAACCGCTTTTAATGTTGTGCCGTAAACTTGAACGATTTCATGAAAACGATAAATAAGTGGATCAACTGGAATGCTTTCATCTAGTGAGCCTTTCATTGGGATTTCTTGTAACGCATCTGCGACTGGTTTATTTAACTCAAGTAAATTAATGAGTTTTCTTGCTTCATCAGCATCCATCGTTGCTTGTCCCATAATCGCTGAGGCAACCCAAACTGGATGGCGTCCAACTTTTTCTGCAATCTCATCGAATGTTAAATTCTTTTGACTTTTTGCTAGTAAAATTTGTTCTGTAGCCATTTCACGTGTAATTGCTTCTTGTAATCCCAAATGAAACACATCCTTTTATTATAATTATCCTAATCATAACATAGTTTGGAATAGATGGATAAATGACAACTGCACAGTTGACAGAAAATAGTGTATAATATGTGAAAATACAATGTTGAAAAGGGGAGAAAACGATTGCCGATTAATATACCGAAAGCGTTACCGGCTCGTGAATTATTAAAACAAGAAAAAATATTTGTTATGGACGAGGATAGAGCATCTACACAAGATATTCGTCCATTAAATATTGCGATTTTAAATTTAATGCCGGAAAAAGAGCGTACAGAGCTTCAGTTATTAAGACTTTTAGGAAATACACCACTTCAAGTAAATGTGACTTTTTTACATACAGCAACGCATGAATCTAAAAACATTAGTCAATCACATTTAGAACATTTTTATGAAACATTTGATGAAGTGAAAAATCGCCGCTTTGACGGTTTAATTATTACAGGTGCGCCGATTGAACATTTGCAGTTTGAAGAAGTAAATTATTGGGAAGAATTAAAAGCGATTATGGATTGGTCTAAAGACAATGTAACATCGAGTTTGCATATTTGTTGGGGCGCACAAGCAGCCTTATATCATCATTACGGCATTGATAAATTTCCGTTGGATGCCAAATGTTCGGGCGTTTTTGAACATGTTTTATCAAATCCAAAGATTAAATTAGTAAGAGGATTTAATGATCAGTTTTATGTGCCACATTCTCGTTATACAGATGTATCAAAAGAAGAAATTGAAGCACATCCAGAACTTCAGTTACTTGCAAGTTCAGAAGATGCTGGTGCATTTATGATTATGTCGGAAGATGGAAAACATATCATGTTGACGGGGCATTTGGAATATGATGCAGGGACGTTGGCGGAGGAATATGAAAGGGATAGGAAGAAAGGGCTCGATATTGCGATTCCAAAAAATTATTTTCCCGAGGATGATCCAACGAAAAAGCCTTTCAATACATGGCGTTCTCATACGCATTTATTGTTTTCGAACTGGTTGAATTATTATGTTTACCAAGAAACACCTTATGAGTGGGAATAGAATTGGAAAAGGGGAATGCAAAATAGATGCATTCCCCTTTATTATTCGGTAACAACTTATATTGAATTATATGTTTAATGATTCGCTTAAACGAATATTATCTTTAATAGAAATTGTACTGTTTCTAAACCGCGGTAATTTGTTCCACTGGGCATTTTCTTCCCTTAAACGACGTATTCCCTACCTACTAATACGTCCTTGCGACCCCAAAGTCGCGCCAGTGTGAATAAGAATCTTCAAAAACATTCCGTAGAATGCCAGAAATTCAAGTTTATTTGTCACCTTCAGCATAATTTTTAATTATAAACTATTATATATAGATTGTCAAACGAGGCAGTTTGAATAATAAAAAATCTAACAGAAATAAGGCTTTTTATTTTTTATTTTATGAAAAGTATATTAAACTGTCGATATATGTAAAGTATATAGAAAATGAATGGAAGGGGGCGTTTCATTTGGCTTACGTAATTACGAGTGCATGTATGACGGAGAAAGCTTCAGATTGTGTTCTTGTTTGTCCAGTCGATTGTATTGAAGAAGGGGACGATCAATACTTTATCGACCCAGATACTTGTATTGACTGTGGTGCTTGTGTTGCTGCTTGTCCAGTTGACGCAATTTATCATGAGGAAGATTTATTGGATGAAGATTTACCATTTTTAGAGAAGGCAAAAGCATTTTATAATATTTCATAAGAAAGGCTGTCCAATCAATTTGCGATTGGACGCTTTCCATTTTTGCACGCGTTTACTTTGTTTATTCCGCCGTTTTAGGGGCTTTTCTTACTGGCGCAGAACTCAATAAGCAAAGTAATGCATGATTTCCGCGTATATAAAAATGGGATAGCCCCGCTTTGAGTTTCTGTATGTTTCAATTTTTTGTGAGTGTTGGGATAAAGCTTAAAAGTAAATTTGTATGAAAAAATTGTTCTAAAAGTCGTGAAATGCCGACTTTTAGAACAGTTTTTTTTATAAAATTTCCCAACCTCTTCTTTTCGCAATGTTCTTCAGTTTTTCATCTGGTTGAACGGCAACTGGATTCCCAACTAAGCTCAAAACCGATAAATCAGAGTAGCTATCTGCATAAGCAAAACTATTTTCCCAGTCAATTTTTTTATGTTGTAAAAATTGTTGAATTTTCTCGTTTTTTCTCGTGCCTTGAATATGGTAAATTGGTGATTTTGATGTAATTTTACCGTTTGTAATCGGAATATCTGTCCCGATTATTGTTTGGATAGGTAAATCTTCGAGCACTGTATGTAAAAGTGGTGTATATGCACCTGAAACAAGCATAATATACACTTGATCATCGGCATGTTCTTGCAGTCGTTGGACGATACTTTCATTAAAATGTGCTTTCATTTTTTGTGCGATTTGTTCGAAGTAAATTTCTACTTCTTCGACAGTTAAGTCATTTAAAGCATTTAAATACAGTTGCATCGAATGTGCACGCATCTTATCGGTAGGATAAAATTTTGCTTTATTTGCAAGATAAGGTGGGACGATTGCCCGCATAAATTGAGGATAACGTTTACGATAAAGTGGATGGTCTTTTAAATGATCCATCAACATTTGGTATGTTTCTTCTCGGTATAAAGTTCCATCAAAATCGAATATTGCAACCCGCATTTCTTTCACCCATACTTTCTACATAAGTTTAATAAATAAATCATACATGTTTTGGGGCTTTGGTGCAACGAGGAGAAAGGCAACCAGAAAATAAATGAATGTCTATTCTGGTTGCCCGAATTTTTATATTCAATTACTTCGATTATTTACTGCAACATCGATGGGGGTGGCATGCCTGGTTGACCTAAGTTGGTTGCATAGCAGTTTACAATGTTTTGCATATCATTTGGCATCAGTTGTGGTACTTGATAATAATGATGTTTATTTTGGTAAAGCGATAATTCATAAGCCATTTCAATGCAGTTTGGGATAGAATCGGCAAGGACGCGGCGTAGTACTGGATTACATGTTTCGAGTGCGGCAGAAGCGCGCCCAGTAGCGCCAGTTTTGGCATTGCTTAATAAAAATCCTGAAATCATTTCATCTGTAATGGCTGCACCAGGTTGCATGGGACTTTTTGGTTGAGATGGTTTCATGCCATAAATAAAATCATTTTCAAGTTGCATTTCGTATGTGCTTGTAGGATGTGATGGATCTGTCCCTGTTTTAAAGGCTTCGACAGTAATATTATATTCATCTAATGTAAAACGATATTGCCGATCTAAAATATCGAGTAATTCGGGGTCTTTAACATGCGGACGAAAGATTAACATTTGGTTTAAAGCACCGATTGTTGCAGATAATACTTCATGTACATCGAAAAGTTCATGGCCTCCGTGGTTCATTTCGGGTGATATAGCACCGGTCTGCATGTTACTTGGTTGTTTAAATGGTTCGGTATGCATTTTTAATTTCCTCCTATTTCAGTGATTTTTAAAGCGTATTTAGTATGGATGAAAGAAATTAAAATATGTGTTAAGAATCTTGATTCAAATAATGGAGGCTTACTTGCCAAAGGCGGAAATTAGAATTTAAAATTAAAATGGGAAAAAAAGTGAAAGTCATTAGCAACAGGATATTTGCAAATAAATAGCTACGGACACATTTTTTGAAGTTCAATCATTCGCCTACTTTCATGAATTTTTTAAGGTAGTTTATGTTTTGGGAAATGGGAAAATGAATTTATTTACACATCTTTTGAAGAAGCCTTTCATATATTTAAGAGTGTTTGATTTAAAAAAATCAATAGATCCAGTGAAATTGGTCATCAGCTGTAAGGAGTGCAGTATTTTCAATTAGTTGGTGATTGGAATGGATTTTTGCAGATTTTTTAATGAAAGGCAGATGATGAGAATGCAGATTCATGTTGTACAAAGAGGAGAAAGTTTATATGAAATCGCTGGGGCTTACGGTGTATCTTATACGGAAATAGCGGAGGCAAATGAAATTCCGAATCCTTCGCAACTTGTCACTGGGCAAGCGCTTGTCATTCCGATTGAAGGGAGTTATCACATCGTTCAACCTGGGCAATCCCTTTATACAATTGCCCATTTATACGGGTTGACCTATCAACAGCTTGCGAATCTCAATGGCTTGTCACCAAATGCAATGCTTCAAATTGGTCAGGCATTAAAAATTCCAACACAGCCAAAACGTCCAGTCAATACTTTTTTATATGTGGAACCAAGAACACCAGTTGCACAATCAATGGTTAATGAAGTGAGGAATCGTGTAAGAGATTTAACGTTTTTAGGAATGTTTAGTTATGAAGTGCACCGAGATGGTTCATTGACAAGACCATCGACAGACGATATTTTGCAAATTGCAACGAATGCAGGTGTGACGAATGCACTCGTCGTCAGTAATTTAGAGGATTTCGCTTTCAATGCAGATTTGGCACATGCATTATTTATTGATGAGGCGGCGCAAAATCAACTGTTTGGCAATTTAATTCAAATTGCTAATGAGGAAGGGTACGGGGAAATACATTTTGATTTTGAGTTGCTTCACCCTGAAGATCGTGAGCTTTATAATACATTTTTAAGAAGAGCACGAGATCGTTTTCATCAAGCAGGCTTTAGAATTTCAGCTGCCGTTGCACCAAAATCCTCTGATATCACGACAGGAATTTATGGGGCACATGATTATCAGGCACTTGGTGAAATTTTGGACTACGTTATGCTGATGACATATGAATGGGGTTATACGTACAGTGATCCTCAAGCAATCAGTCCAATTCAGCCAGTTAGAAGTGTATTGGATTATGCAGTGAGTGTAATCCCGCGTGAAAAAATCTTTTTAGGACAAAATTTATATGGCTATGACTGGACATCGCCATTTCCCCCACAAGGAGGTCCGCCGGCGCGAGCAATCAGTCCGCAACAGGCAATTCAAATTGCACTTGAACGAAATGCAGAAATTCAATATGATTCGGTATCACAAGCACCTTTTTTCCGTTATTACGATGAGAATGGGGTCTTACATGAAGTTTGGTTTGAAGATGCGAGAAGTATTCAAGCTAAATTCGATTTAATGAAAGAACTGAATATCGGCGGAATTATGTATTGGAAGTTAGGTTTGGCCTTCCCGCAAAATTGGCTACTGTTACATGATAACTTTCATGTACAAAAGTTATAGTAAAAAAGATGTCCAGTCAGGTAAAGTTTACCTAATTGGACATTTTACCTTCATATATTAATAGATATTTTAAATTAATTTGATAATTGCATTGACACTGAACATTGTAAATCCTAAGATAGAGGATAACAACTTATAAGGATGTGTGTCAGATGAGAAGTAATATGATTAAAATTGGGGTAGACCGTGCACCGCACCGAAGCCTTTTATACGCAACAGGAAAAGTAAAGCCGAGAGATTTAGAGAAACCGTTTATTGGGGTTTGTAACTCATACATAGATATTATTCCTGGCCATGTCCATTTACGCGAATTTGCAGATATTGTAAAAGATGCGATTGTTGAAGCAGGTGGGATTCCATTTGAATTTAACACAATTGGCGTTGACGATGGGATTGCAATGGGACATATCGGAATGCGTTATTCATTACCAAGTCGTGAATTAATTGCAGATTCTGCCGAAACAGTGATTAATGCGCACTGGTTTGACGGCGTTTTTTATATTCCGAACTGTGATAAGATCACGCCTGGAATGTTAATGGCTGCGGCTCGGACAAATGTCCCTTCTGTATTCGTTTCAGGAGGACCAATGGAAGCTGGTGTTAGTTCGACGGGACAACAAATTTCATTAACTTCGGTATTTGAAGGTGTTGGCGCACATAAGTCAGGGAAAATGTCAGCGGAAGAATTACTAGATATCGAATTGAATGCTTGTCCGACATGCGGTTCATGTTCCGGTATGTTTACAGCGAATTCCATGAACTGTTTAATGGAAATGTTAGGCTTAGCTTTACCTGGGAACGGAACAATTGTTGCAACGAGTGAAAAGCGTAAAGAACTAGTTTACGAGGCTGCAAGACAGCTTGTCAGAATGATTAAGGAAGATGTAAAACCACGAGATATTATTACAAAAGAAGCAATTGACGATGCATTTGCACTTGATATGGCGATGGGTGGCTCTACAAATACAGTGCTGCATACTCTAGCAATTGCACATGAAGCAGAAATTGATTATGATCTTGCGGAAATAAATAAAGTGGCGGAGCGCGTGCCATATCTTGCTAAAATTATGCCAGCATCTGATATTTCAATGGATGATATTAATAAAGCAGGCGGCGTAGAGTCGATTATTAATGAATTAACGAAAATTCCGGGAGCGATTCATCCGGAACGTATGACGATTACTGGAAAAACGATGGGCGAGCTCGTAGAGAATCATCATATTACAAATCCAGAAGTCATTCGTACAAAAGACAATCCATATAGTCCAATTGGTGGTCTATCAGTACTTTATGGAAATATTGCACCAGAAGGTTCTGTCATTAAAGTAGGTGCAGTTGATCCATCGATTCAAACATTTACTGGAGAAGCGATTGTTTTTAATTCGCAAGATGAAGCGCAAGAAGCAATTGATGATGGTACTGTACAAGCGGGTCATGTTGTTGTCATTCGTTATGAAGGACCAAAAGGTGGACCGGGCATGCCTGAAATGTTAGCACCAACGTCAGCGATTATGGGACGAGGTTTAGGAAAAGAAGTGGCACTCATTACAGATGGACGTTTTAGCGGGGCCTCTCGTGGAATTTCAATCGGACATATTTCACCGGAAGCAGCAGAAGGCGGACCTATTGCGCTCGTTGAAAATGGTGATGTGATTGAAATTGATTTGCCAAGTCGAACAATGAATTTAAAAGTATCAGACGAGGAATTAGCAGAAAGAAGAACAAATTTA
Source organism: uncultured Sporosarcina sp. (assembly GCA_947644645.1). Lineage (GTDB taxonomy): Bacteria > Bacillota > Bacilli > Bacillales_A > Planococcaceae > Sporosarcina. The sequence goes on from CANSAF010000010.1 coordinate 29,167, forward strand.
CAACCATTTGAACCGAAAATTAAAAAAGGGTGGTTGGCACGTTATTCTCAGCTCGTCACAAATGCTTCAAAAGGCGGCGTCATGAGCATTTAATAAATGCAGAGGGAGGCTAGTCCAATATGGACTGCCTCCCGTTTGTGTGCGTGCGTTTAATTTGTTTGTTGTTCCTCTTTTTGAGCTTTCCTTACCGATGCGAAACCCAACAAGCAAAGAATAGATCATTTCCACGCATGCCGATCGACTTTTGGGCTAGCTTCTTATTTGTATTGAAGGCACTCCTAAAAATTTTAAAAGAAAAAGACATGCCAAATCCACCTACCCAAAAATGAAAAATACAAAATCCAGTCGTTCATCGACTGGATTTTGTAGGTTTAATATTTAAAGCTTTGAATCGTTTCTTGTAGTTGAATCGCCATTTCAGCTAAATGTGTAGAAGCTGCTGCCACTTCCTCCATTGAAGCCATTTGTTCTTCAGTAGAAGCTGCGACGCTTTGAATACTGTCTGTTGTTTGTTCGGATACATGATGGATTTCATTAATGCCTTCAACAAGTGCTGTAATGTCATGAGAAATTTGCTGAATCGCCCCCATAACTGCTTCAGTTTGTTGTTGTACATCGTCAATTGATGTGTCGATTGTGGAAAATGATTCATGAGCCATTGTTACACGATCTCTTCCAGTTTTAACTGATTCTTCATTGACAATAATATCTTCTACAATTTTTTCGGTATGTGCTGTAATTGTCGTGACCATATGTTCAATATCGGTCGCTGCACGCCTTGATTCATCTGCAAGGTTTCGCACTTCAGTTGCGACAACAGCAAAGCCTTTGCCATGTTCACCGCTACGTGCGGCTTCGATTGAGGCGTTAATCGCTAGTAAATTGGTCTGTTCTGCAATGCCTTTAATGACATTGACAGCTTCTACGATTAAGTTCGTATTATCATCCAGCTCTTTTATACCTGTCGTTAATGTAGAAGTATTTTCTGAAATAATATTCATCTGCTCCATAATGCTGTCGACGGAACCTTGCCCTTGACCTGAACGTGATTTAGTTTCAAGTGCAGCTTTATTTACATATTGAATATTATTGGCAATATCATTCATTTTATGGCGAACATTTTCAGATAATGCATTAACTTCTGTTGTCATTTGGTTTTGTCGATCAATCCCATGGGAAATATCCTGGACTGATTCTGTTACAATTTCTGTCGCATGATTGACTTCATTGCTACTTGCTGTTAATTCTTCCGCGGTTGCCGCAACTTGTTCAGATGAGTTACCGACCTCTCTCATTGTCAAACTTAATTGGTCTGTCATCTCATTGAATGAATCGGATAGTTGTTCAAATTCATCTTTCGTTTTTAAATTTAACTTTGTTAAAAAATTCCCAGTTGCAAATTCACTCATTTGCTGAACAACTTCATTAATATTTTTAGCAATTCTACGACCAAAGAATGTTGAGATCGTAAAGCTAATAGCCATCGCGATGATTGACAAAATTAGCATCATCGTAAATTTACTTTGTCCACTTTCTTGGGTTTGTTCAATACTTTTTTCGATTTCTGCAGTCATTTCATTGGCCATCGTTTTTCCATATGAAACGAGTAATCGTGAGCCTTCGCCTAAAATAGGTAGTGCCGCTTGTTCAGCCGCCGCAGGATCAATTTCTTGAAGTGGAAAAATTTCATTGTCGATGCCGTCTTCCCATTCGCCAAGCTGTTCTAAGTATGTATGGAATGCATCTTTGTCAATATTGAAACTTTGTAATTGGTCTATTGCCGCATGTAACTCTTCGCGAATTTCATAATGATTTGCCTTCATTTCATCTTTTTCATACAGCATATAGCCGCGGACAGCAGCGTTTGCACGAACTGCTTGAAATGCGATGTCATTATATAATTCAACGATTTTTTGTTCTTCTTCAATTTGATCAAGTACGCGATTGTTTTCATTTAAATAAAACATGCCAATCCCAGAAATGATTAAAAGGAAAAGTAAAATAACGCCAAAGCCGATTTGTAATTTTAATTTTACGCTTAGTTTCAAAAAAGTCAGCTCCTTATAATTGCACTTGCTTTTTATTATGACAGAGTAATGAGAAATTTGGTATTCATATCCTAGTCAAAATTACCCTTCACTTTCTATTATCGTATCAAATGCGCTATTCTTTACTTTTTTCAAAAATTATAAAATAAAGATAGATGAATTAATGTTATAATAGTTAATATTATTTGAAATAAGGGGCTGTTTAAAATGACTCAAACAATTATTTTCGATTTAGATGATACATTATTATGGGATAAAAAAAGTGTGAAGACGGCATTTGAAAAAACTTGTTCGACTGCAGAAGAAAAGTATGCTGTAAATCCCGAAAAATTAGAGGAAGCTGTGCGTGAAGAGGCTCGCGTTCTCTATGCGACTTATGAAACCTATCACTTTACAAAAATGATTGGGATTAATCCATTTGAAGGGTTATGGGGGACTTTTGACGATGCTGGAGACTTTTTTCAAATAATGAAGAAAATTGTTCCGACTTATCGAAAAGAGGCGTGGACAAAAGGATTAAAAAATCTAGGTATCGATGATTCAGAATTTGGCGCTGAGTTGGCAAATCTATTTATTGAAAATCGGAAAAACAGCCCATTTGTTTATGAAGAGACTTTTCGAGTGCTTGATCAATTAAAAAAGGATTATCAACTCGTTTTGTTGACAAATGGCTCACCAAGTTTACAAAATACAAAATTGACAATTACGCCGGAACTTGTTCCATATTTCGATAAGATTATTATATCTGGAAGTTTTGGTATTGGAAAACCAGATTCGTCTATTTTTGAACATGTTTTGCAACAATGCGGCGTTAAACCTGAAGATGCTTTAATGGTTGGGGATAATCGAATGACAGATATACTCGGTGCAAATCGTACGGGCATCCCATCCGTCTGGATTAACCGCGAAAATGAAGCTGCAATCGAAGAAGTAATACCAACTTATGAAATTACAAATCTAGAGCAATTACAGACAATATTAACGCATTCTTAATCTGTTAAAAAGCTCCGATAAACAAAACAGGGGAGGCTGAGCTAAAAGTTGAAAGTACACGACTTTTAGCTCAGCCTCCTATTTTTCTATGCGCGAAAATGATGCATTATTTTGCTTGGTGGGTTTCGTGATGTAAAGAAAACGCAAAAAGTAGCGTAATAAACAAATTAAACGCACGGACAAACGGGAGGCGTTCAATAGCAAAACTATTGGACAGCCCCGTCGTCTATTATAATTGAATACCTGTTACGTCAAAAATATCATCTAATTCTGTTAAACGATTGACATCGTACTCATTAATATACTTATCAATCGTTAACATCATAATCGCATCGCCGCCAGCCGCCGCACGACCTACTTGCATCGCGGCAATATTAATATTTTCTTGTGCAAGCAAAGTCCCAACACGACCAATAGCGCCCGGTTGATCTTTATGCTTAATAAAAATTAAATTGCCTTCTGGAACGACATCGACATAGTATTTATCGACTTTCACAATTCGTCCGCCTAGCCCGTTCAGGAGTGTGCCAGAAACACTGCGTGAGCCATTTTTCGTTCTTGCTTCAACTGTAATTAAATTCGTGAAGCTTGTCGTTGTAGACGTTTTATGTTCATTCACATGAATCCCAATTTGATCGGCTAAATATTTTGCGTTAACATCATTGACATGATTGCCAAGATTGCCTTTTAATAAGCCTTTTAAAGTGTTTCTTGTCAATGGGCGAACATCAAATCCAGCTAACTCACCATAATAGTGAATCGTTACTTCTTCTACAATGCCATCGATCAGTTGTGAAACGAAAGCACCGAGTTTTTCCGTAAGATCAAAGAATGGACCGACTTTCCCCATCACTTCCTTCGAAACAGAAGGAAGGTTGACTGGGTTTGAAACGAGTCCTTGACTTAGAAATTTTACAACATCCGCACTGACGTCAATGGCTACACTTTCCTGTGCTTCTACAGTACTTGCGGCTAAATGAGGTGTTGCAATGACTTGTGGTAATGTTAGCAAAGGATGATCAACAAACGGTTCTTTTTCGAAAACATCCAGTGCAGCCCCTGCAACTTTTCCGCTAACAATGGCATCGTATAAAGCATCCTCATTGACAATTCCGCCACGCGCACAGTTGACGATTTGAACGCCGTCTCTCATCATTTCAAAAGCTTTTTCATCAATTAAGTTGCGTGTTTCTTTTAATAATGGTGTATGAATTGAAATGAAGTCTGCCGCGTTTAATACCTCTTTTAAACTACCTTTTGAAATCCCAAGTTTATGTGCTTTTTCCTCTGTTAAAAATGGATCGTAAGCAATCACTTTCATTCTTTGACCTCTTGCTCGCTTCGCCACTTCCGAGCCAATACGTCCAAGTCCAACGATTCCTAAAATTTTGTTTTTAATTTCTACACCGATAAAAGATTTTCGGTCCCACTGCCCATTTTTTAATGATAAAAAGGCTTGTGGAATTTTTCTTGCAAGTGCGCCGAGCATAGCCATTGTATGTTCTGCGGCGGAGTTCGTATTGCCATCTGGTGCATTGACAACGATAATTCCGTGTTCAGTCGCCGCGCCCAAATCGATATTATCGACACCGACACCAGCACGCCCGATAATTTTTAAATTAGGCGCTTGCTCGATAATTTCTCTTGTCACAGTCGTTTGACTACGGATTAATAACGCATCATAATGTTTAATTTCGTCTAATAATTGTTCATGCGTTAAATCTGTTTTTGCTGTAATTGTAATATTTTCTGCTTGTCGTAGTGGAAAAATTCCTTCTTCACTTAATGGATCTGTAATCAGTACTCGGTATTGCATTTATTGAACCTCCTCGAGATAAACTTGTTGTGCAGCAGCTGTTCCTGCCCCTAATTGAACAGTTTGTCCCATTTTTTGTAAAGCAATTTCAATCGCACTAATCGTCTGTAATACATCGGCAACTGAACAATAACCCATATGTCCAATCCGGAAAATTTCATCAGCTAAATGCGCTTGACCACCCGCCACAATTAAATTAAATTCTTGCTGTAATACTTTTCTAAAGTCAGCTGCTTTAAATGCAGTTGGTCGAACAGCTGTTACAGTTGGTGAAGCGTATTGATCTTCCGCGAGTAAAGGCAAGTCTAAAGCTTTCATCGCAGCTCTTGTCATATTCATCATGAGTTGATGACGTTTATAAATATTGTCTAACCCTTCTTGTTCAAATGAATTTAACACTTCTTCAAGTCCGTATAATAAAGAAGAAGCAGGTGTGAAAGGTGTTGTGTTTTTTTCGATATTGCTACGGTATTTCTTTAAATTTAAATAAAATGAAGGACGTGGATTTGCCTCGATTTTTTCCCAAGCACGTTGACTACAAGCAACAAATGCCAGTCCTGCTGGTAGCATGAAAGCTTTTTGAGAACCTGTTGCGGCAATATCGATGCCCCAATCATCTAGTTCTAACTGAACACCCGCAATACTTGAAACGCCGTCAATAATGATTAACGCGTCAGAAATTTTTCGAACAGCTTCGGCAATTTCTCGAATTGGATTTAAAACACCTGTTGAAGTTTCGCAATATGTAATAAAAACGGCGCGGATTGCTGGGTTTTCTTGTACATAAGTTTGCACTTGTTCTGGTGTCACTGCTTGTCCCCATTCAATATTTAAACGATGGACTTTCGCTTCATATGCTTCACAAATTTGTGCGAAGCGTTCGCCAAATGCACCTGTCACTGCAACCAATACTTCTTCCCCAGGGTGAATGGCATTGACAAAAGCTGTTTCCATTCCAGACGTTCCACTTCCGGCAATAATAGCAACTTCTTCTGTTGTTCCAAAAACTTTTTGTAATTTTGGACGAGCATTTTTTAGTAATGTCGACGTTTCCTCGCTACGATGTCCAATCATTGGTTTGTTCATCGCCCTTTGCACAGCTGGTGGAATTGGTGTTGGTCCTGGAATACGTAAAATTTGTTGATCTACTAACATGTTAAAAACCCCTCTCTATAATTTAAAATATAAAAAAGCCTTTCGTCCCCTTACAAAATCAATCGTAAGGGGCGAAAGGCTATAAAACACTCACGCGGTACCACCCTAATTGCCAACTTATTTACAAAATAAGTGGCCTCAAAGTTTTGCTTAACGTGCATCATCCGGATAAACCTACTCAAAATTCAGCCTATCTATTCAGGAGTGCTCTTTTATAATAAAATTACTAGTTTCCACCAACCACTAGCTCTCTGAAAATTTTTCTTATAAAATATATCTCCATCAAAATAGTTTCAATATTCAATTCGATGACACAATCATAAGCAATAAAAAATGAAATGTCAAACGTTTTTTTGAAAAAAGTTTTCGGAAGGCTTTTTTTCGACTTAAACACGAACGATTATTTATTTTAGGAAAAGAATGATTGTATTTTAATCGTTATTGATAAATGCTAATAAAGATTGCATGACTTCAATATCAGGCTTGAACATTAAGACAGGGAGAAATGCAAAGACGAAAAGCAATAATAAATTGGCGCCAATCGTTGATCGAAAAAATTTCATAATTCTCTCCTTCTTTCTTTATAGAATGTATGTCTGAATAATTAAATAATACACCATTTTAAACATAAAAGATAGTTTTTTATTCAAAAAAGTCTTTAAATTGACATCTTTTTTACAATGTTTTGGTTGTATAAAGATTTGAAAAATTGTATTATAAAAAGATATATAAAGAATTCCGACAACGTTGAAGTGAAGTTATGGAAGGGATGAGGGTATGTTGACGAATATAAATGAAACGTATAATGATCCAAAGAAACTAGCAAATGATTATGTTCATGAAGTATATGAAGAAGTGAAAAAAAGAAATGCAGGGGAATCAGAATTTTTACAAGCAACAAGAGAAATATTCGATTCTTTACGTCCTGTTTTCGCAAAAAATCCACATTATATCGAAGATGGCATTTTAGAGAGATTAACAGAGCCAGATCGTATTATTACATTTCGTGTTGCTTGGGAAGATGACCAAGGAAAAGTACATGTTAATCGCGGGTATCGTGTACAATTTAATAGTGAACTTGGTCCTTATAAAGGTGGAATACGCTTTCATCCATCGGTTAACTTAAGCATTATGAAGTTTTTAGCATTTGAACAAATCTTTAAAAATTCTTTAACTGGACAGCCAATTGGCGCAGGAAAAGGAGGTTCAGATTTCGATCCGAAAAATAAATCTGAACGCGAAATTATGCGATTTGTGCAAAGTTTTATGACTGAATTAAGTAAATATTTGGGACCGGATTTAGATGTGCCAGCAGGTGATATTGGTGTTGGTAGACGCGAAGTTGGTTATATGACGGGGCAATATAACCGCATTCACGGTGGTTTCGAACCAGGGGTCTTTACAGGGAAAGACCCGAATTATGGTGGTAGTTTAGGCAGAAAAGAAGCGACTGGTTATGGAACTGTTTATTTTGCGGAAGAAATGTTGAAAACAAATGACCTACATTTTAAAGGGAGCAAAGTAATCGTTTCAGGATCCGGAAATGTATCGACTTATGCGATGGAAAAAGCAATTGAGCTTGGCGCGACAGTGATTGCTTGTAGTGATTCGGGTGGTTATATTTATGATGAAAATGGCATTGATGTTGAGACAGTGAAGCAAATTAAAGAGGTTGAAGGAGAGCGAATTAAGAAATATCGTAAATATCATTCAACTGCGAAATATGTTGAAGGTTGCGAAGATATTTGGTCATTATCTTGTGATATCGCATTACCTTGTGCTACACAAAATGAATTGGATGAAGCGGCCGCAGTAAAGTTAATCGAAAATGGCTTGAAAGCAGTTGCAGAAGGCGCGAATATGCCTTGTACACAAGAAGCGATTAATCTTTTTAAAGAACATAAAATTTTATTTGCACCAGCAAAAGCTGCAAATGCTGGCGGTGTAGCAGTATCTGCAATGGAAATGTCACAAAATAGCATGCGTTTAAGCTGGACGACGGAAGAAGTGGATGAAAGACTTCATACGGTCATGAAAAATATTTACGCAAGTTGTCTCCAAGCGGCGGAAGAATACGGACATCCGGGTGATTTGGTTGTCGGCGCAAATATCGCAGGATTTTTAAAAGTTGCCAATGCAATGGTAAGCCATGGCATTCGTTAATCAAATCAAGTAGGAAGTTGTTTAGAAAGTCTCATTTGGAGACATTCTAAACAGCTTCTTTTTTATTTCGACTGATACTGTACGAATACTTTGAAAGTATAATGAAAAATTAGGCTTAATAAAAGTTAAAGTAGGGAAAGGATAGATACTGATGTTTCATTCCTTAGTGTCAAAAAATAATGTCAGGAAGATTGATGACAAAATCATGTTTTCTTGTTGTTGTGAATGGATTGTAAACGCTTTAACATAAAAGATAGAAAGATACAGAAACTAAAGATGAAAGGAGAAGAAAATTATGTCAACAAATCAAAATGCCGAATCAGGATTTAAAGTTAAAATCCAAAAGTTTGGTACATTTTTAAGTGGAATGATTATGCCAAATATTGGTGCATTTATTGCATGGGGAATTATTACAGCTTTATTTATTCCTGACGGTTGGTGGCCAAATGCTGATTTCGCAGAGCTTGTTGGACCAATGATTACTTATTTATTACCAATTTTAATTGGTTTCACAGGTGGACGTATTGTCTATGATATCCGAGGGGGTGTCGTTGGTGCAATTGTAACGATGGGGGTAATTGTCGGTGTGCCAGATATGCCGATGTTCCTTGGTGCGATGATTGTTGGTCCATTAGGTGGTTGGGTCATTAAAAGATTCGACAAAATGATTGAAGGAAAAATTAAATCAGGTTTTGAAATGCTCGTCAATAACTTTTCGGCGGGGATTCTCGGCGGTATTTTAATGTTAATTGCCTATAAAGGAATAGGCCCACTCGTTGCATCACTGAATAAAGCACTCGCAGCAGGTGTTCAAGTCATTGTTGATGCAAATTTATTGCCAATCGCAAGTGTCTTTATTGAACCAGCTAAAGTGCTATTTTTAAATAACGCAATTAACCACGGAGTTTTAGGTCCGATTGGGATTGAGCAATCTGCACAAGTTGGGCGTTCAATTTTGTTTTTATTAGAAGCGAATCCAGGTCCAGGTCTTGGAATTTTACTTGCTTATATGTTTTTCGGAAGAGGCACAGCACGCCAAACAGCATCAGGTGCGAGTGTTATCCACTTTTTAGGGGGAATTCATGAAATTTATTTCCCGTATATTTTAATGCGTCCATTATTAATTGTTGCGGCAATTGCAGGGGGCGCAACAGGTGTATTCATGTTCCAATTATTAGGTGCTGGACTCGTTGCAACAGCTTCACCAGGAAGTATTTTCGCGTTGCTTGCATTAGCGCCTAAAGGTGGATATTTAGGCATTATTACAGGTGTACTTGCAGCGACAGTCGTTTCATTCTTAATCGCATCGATTATTTTGAAAACGGGTAAACAAACAGATGATGAGGACGAGTTAGCGAAAGCAACAGAGAAAACTTCAGCATTAAAAGGAAAAGAAAGCCGTGCATCTGTCCTTGTGAATAAACCTGAGACAGACAAACAAGATTTTACAAATGTAAAAAGAATTATTTTTGCATGTGATGCGGGCATGGGCTCAAGTGCGATGGGCGCAGGTATTTTGAAAAATAAAGTAAAAAAAGCAAATCTTGATATTGACGTCACAAATATGGCCATCGCAAATTTACCACCAGATGCGGAAATTATTATTACGCATAAAGATTTAACAGAACGTGCAGAGAAACAAGTACCAAACGCTTATCATATTTCTGTAGAAAATTTCTTGAACAGCCCGAAATACGATGAATTGATCCAAGATTTAGAAGGGACGACATCGAATGACGTGCCAGAAACAACAGAAGTTGCCACTGAATCTGGAGCAGCTTCATTGGAAGAGGTGGATCATATTATTTTTGCTTGTGATGCAGGCATGGGTTCAAGTGCAATGGGTGCAGGCATTTTAAGAAATAAAGTGAAGAAAGCCGGACTCGATATTACTGTGTCGAATATGGCGATTGCGAATTTACCAAAAGACGCCAAAGTCATTATTACGCATAAGGATTTAACAGAACGTGCGAAAAAACAAGTACCGAATGCTTATCATATTTCTGTAGAAAATTTCTTGAATAGCCCAAAATATGATGAACTGATGGACGACTTAAAAGAGTAATTCAAATGGAGTGTCGCCGATGTCTATTTCTGCTCGTGAAAAAATGATTATCGAAAAATTATTAACGGCATCTCATGAAGTGACGATGGAAGATTTAGCAAAAGAAATCTCGGTTAGTACGAGAACGATTCATCGAGATTTGAGTGGCATTGAAAACTTTCTAAAGACATTTGATCTTCAATTATTGAGGAAAACAGGTGTAGGGATTCAAATTACAGGTTCGGTCGCCAATAAAGAACAATTAAAACGTCAATTAATGACTTTTACACTACATGAATATATGGCGGAAGAAAGACAAACTTTACTATTAAGTATGCTTTATGAAGCGGCTGAACCTGTTAAAATGTTCACTTTGGCAAACGAACTACAAGTCACCGCTGCAACGATTAGCAATGATTTATTGAAATTGGAAGAAAAACTACTGGATTTTGGGTTGTCAATTACTCGAAAAAGAGGGTATGGCATTGAGTTAAGTGGTTCAGAAGAAGCGAAACGTCGCGCAATTAGTTATCATCTTGCCAATGCGTTAAGTGAAGAGGAGTTTCTTTCTTTAATTAAACGAAGTATGGAAAGAAAATCATTCCCTGAAGAAAATGCTATCGCAGATCGTTTGCTGCATCTCGTAGATCGTGAAAAAGTATTGGTGATTGAAGAAACAATCCGTATGTTAAATACACCACTAATTAAAGCAATGACAGATAATGCTTATGTAGGTTTAATCGTTCATTTAACACTAGCCATTGATCGCATTCAGCGGGGTGAGAAAATTGAAATGGACACTGACTTTTTAGAGAGACTACAAGCAGAACCTGAATATTTGATTGCTAAAAAGATGATTCACCAACTCGCACAGCGTTTTGACATCAATATACCCAATGCAGAAATTGGCTATATTACGATGCATTTACAAGGGGCAAAAGTTCGAATGGAGGAAGAATCTTCTTTTGAAAGTAAACATTTGCAAGTGACAATGTATGCAAGGGCATTGATTCAAGAAGTGGAACGATTAACAAATTGTTCTTTAATCGATCATGCGCCGCTTTTAGAAGGATTGGTCGCCCATTTAAAACCTGCCTTGTATCGCATCAATCAAAAAATGGGAATTGCCAATCCATTACTGCAAAACATTCGTAGGGATTATGAAGAATTATTTGCGGCAGTAAAGACAGCTTGCGAAAAAGTATTTGTAGAGACAAAAATTCCTGAAGAAGAAATTGGTTTTTTAGTCTTGCATTTTGGTGCGGCAATTCTTGGATTGAAACAAGAAGCAACCTTAACTGCTTATGTTGTTTGTTCTAGCGGAATTGGTACATCTAAAATGTTGGCGACTCAATTACGCCGAGAAATCACTGCCATTCAGGAAATTAAAAATATCTCTGCTTTTGAATTGGAAGATTTACCGATTCATGATACAGATTTAATCATTTCAACCATTCATTTACCGGATATTCCTTATGAATATATTGTTGTCAGTCCATTTTTGACAGACGAAGAAATTCAGCAAGTTGAGCTTTTTGCCAAAAGAAAAGCCTTATTACAAAGACCTATTGCTGTTTCGCCAACATCATTAACGAATGTAGCGGATATTTCAAAACGTATTCAAGGTATCCATCAGTACACAGGGACAATGTCGATGATTTTAACAGATTTTCATCTTGTCCATATTGAAAGAGAAGTATCTGTCAAAGCATGTATTCATGATGCTTGTGTTTGCTTAAGAGATAAAGGAGTCATCCAAGACGTGGAAGAAGTATCCGAAGCATTATTTGCAAGAGAAGCATTAAGCGGACTGGGGATACCTGAAACGACATTGGCGTTATTTCATACAAAGCATCCGGCAATTTTAAAACCTTCGTTTACAATGTATACATTAAGGGAACCTCTTAGAATAGAAGCGATGGATGGTTCTACCATTAAGATGAAGACGATATTATTATTGCTTGCACCAGATTCGCATCATGCATACGGCATGGAAGTATTAAGTTTGATTAGTTCGATGATCATCGAGAGTGAAGAAAGTATTCAATTATTTCAATCGAATGATGAAGAACTGATTCACACGCAATTAGGAAGAAAGTTTGAACAGTTTTTGCATGAAAAAATAACAATGATTTAGGAGTGTTCATTATGTCAGTATTATCAGTGGAAAATATTGTACTTAATAAAAATTTAGCAACAAGAGAAGAGGCAATTCGTTTTACAGGACAAGTTCTTGTAGATCGTGGATATGTCGAGCCAGCTTATATCGAAAAAATGTTAGAGCGTGAAGAAATGACTTCTACTTTCATGGGGAATGGCGTTGCAATTCCACATGGTACGGATGATGCGAAAAAAGAAGTAAAAGCATCTGGACTTGCGATTATTCAAGTGCCTGACGGCGTCGATTTCGGCGATGGCAATATCGCAAAATTATTAATCGGGATTGCTGGTAAAGGAGACGAACATTTAGAAATTTTATCGAATATCGCGGTTGTTGTCGCAGATGAAGATAATGTAGAACAAATTGTGAATGCTTCTACAGCAGAAGAAATCTTAGCTTTTTTTGAAGGAGTTAATTAATATGAAGGCTGTTCATTTTGGAGCGGGAAATATTGGAAGAGGATTTATTGGGAAATTATTGTATGAATCGGGTTTCGAAACATGCTTCGTAGATGTGAACAGAAATATTGTTGACTTATTGAATGAGAAAAAAGAATATCGGGTTCAATTAGCGAATGAAACGAAAGATGAAACGATTGTTAAAAATGTTACTGCGATTAATAGTGCTGAAGAGCCGGATTTAGTGATTGAAGCAATTAGCGAAGCTGATCTTGTCACAGCAGCAGTTGGACCGAATATATTACCACATATCGCAGGTTTAATTGCCGATGGTTTAAAGAAACGTTTAGCAGAATCCGAAAAACCGCTCACAATTATTGCTTGTGAAAACATGGTAGGCGGTACGGCATTTTTAAAAGAAAAAATTGATGAATATTTGACGGAAGATGAAAAACAGCGGTTTGAAAAATTATATAGTTTTCCAAACGCAGCGGTTGATCGTATCGTTCCAAATCAAAATCATGAAGATCCATTACTCGTACAAGTTGAACCATTTTACGAATGGGTAGTAGATGCCTCTGCTATTAAGGGTGACAAACCATCTATTGAAGGCATCACATTTGTAGAGGATTTAACGCCTTTTATCGAAAGAAAATTATTTACAGTGAACACAGGACATGCGGCTACTGCATATTTAGGTTATGCGGCAGGTATTACCGCAATTCATGAAGTGCTTGTGGATAATGATATTAAAGAAGCGATGCAAAAAACATTAGCAGAAACGGGAAGATTGTTGATTGAAAAGTATCGTTTTGATGCAGATGAACATCAAACTTATATCGAAACAATTATTGGACGCTTCGCCAATCCATTTATTTATGACGAAGTGACAAGAGTCGGACGTTCGCCAATTCGCAAACTACAGGCGAATGATCGTTTTATTAGCCCAGCAACACAATATGTTGAGCTGTTCGATGAAGTTCCGGAATACTTGGTTAAGGCGATTGCGGCGGCATTCCAATATGATTACGCGGAAGATCCTGATGCTGTCAAAGTACAAGAAACCATTCAGCAAGAAGGAATCGAGTCGGCAATTCAGCAGTATACTGAATTACCTCCTACATCGAAATTATTCCAAGCAATTCATCAAGAATATGAGCAATTAGAGAAATAAGAAAAAGAGCGATCAAACAGTCGAATGAGACTGATTTGATCGCTCTTTTTTAGCGTTTCATTTCATCGATTTTATGGAAAATGGGTTGTTGATTTTCAAAAGTCGTTACATACTTAAAACCAATGGACGCTAGAAGTTCTAGTGATTCGTTAAATTGAAAAGCCAAATCAGTCTCACGATGCGCGTCAGAGCCTAATGTAATAATTTCACCACCACATGCTTTATAAAGTTTTAACACATCTTCACTCGGAAGTGCATGCGATAACCCGTACCTAACCCCTGATGTATTCAACTCGATTCCTTTCCCGTAAGGAATAATTTCATTGAAAATCTCGGTCATGACATCGTGAAATAAAAGCTTCGATGGCTGATCCGTATATCTTTTGATTAAATCGACATGCCCTAGTACGTTAAATCGTTTGAAGTTTTTAATACAACTTAAAAACTCTGTGTAATAAAGTTCAAATGCTTCTTCCACAGTTCTTCCTTCAAAAATTTCTTTGTAATGTAAACTTTTACGATCTGTTGTATGCATCGAACAAATAACAAAATCAAAGCGCTCTTCATCCATTAATGTTTCATAAAGTTGTAAAATATGAGGCTGTACGCCAATTTCAACACCTTTATGAATTTGAATTTCTGTTTTATACTTATCTTGTAGTCTTTTAATTTCCTGGTCATACGCTTTTAAATCAAACTCAAAAATAATTGAATCGTCTGGATACTCATAATCGATATGTTCGGTAAAACAAATCCCTTTCAATTTTTTTTCGATGGCTCCAATCACCATATTCTCCATTGAAACATTGCAGTCTGCAGAAAAATGACTATGCATATGTACATCAAACATAAAATCCCTCCATCTATTGACAAACTATTTTACATATTCTATAGTAATAAATAACTTCATCATAGTAAAGTATTAAAGTAAAAGAAAGGTGGAATCGTTCATTTGTACACGACAACATCGAATGATAAAAAAATAAAAGATTATCAAAAATATGAAAGAATGATTAAAACAATTCATAAACGTTTTAAAACATATGGTTATGAAAGAGTAAAAACATCAACTTTTGAACAATACGATTTATATACAGAAGTAAAAAGTGCGATTAATCGGAAAGAAATGGTGAAAACGATTGATGAAAACGGGGAAGTACTCGTCTTAAGACCGGATGTAACAATCCCGATTACGAAACAGCTTTCAGAACTGTATGCGGAATTGCCGCATGAACTGCGTTATTATTATGTACAAGATGTTTTTAGACAATCAGATGAAAAAGATGAGGAAGTCGAAAGCACGCAAGCAGGTGTAGAATATTATTGTGAAAGTTCACCGGAAAAAGACGCGGAAGTCATCGCGCTTGCTTGTCATACATTAAAAGATTTAGGCTTTCAAAATATTAAAATTGAAATGGGTCACGCAGGATTTTTTCAAGCATTAATAGAACAAATCAATTTATCGGATCGCGATTTGATAAAACTGAAAAAATATATTCAATCTAAAAATATTGTAGAATTAGAACCGTTTCTTCGAACATTAGAAATTGACGAATCATTGGTAGCAGCATTAACAAAAATCCCAATGTTATACGGAAATCCGATTCAAGTGAGTGAAAAAGCAAGGCAAATTACACAATTACAAAAGACCGATGAAATCCTCGCTTATTTACTCGAAGTCTATGATATCCTTAAACTTTACGGGTTAGAGCAAAATATTGTTATGGATTTAGGGTTAATCAATCATATGGGTTATTATTCAGATACGATTTTCCAAGGATTCGTAGAACAATATGGTAGACCCGTGTTAATGGGCGGTCGCTATAATCATTTAGGAGATGAATTCGGTGCCAAACTACCCGCAATTGGTTTTGCTTGTACGGTAGAGTCCTTGTTAAAAGCAACGAAAAAAAATTGCACAGCGCCGAGAGTTCCCTTAGATGTGCATCTTCAATATGATACGGAATGTTTAAGAGACGCGATCCTATTTGCCAATGAATTACGCGAAAGGAATTATACAGTTGTTACTTCACAACAAAATCAGCGATTAAATGATACGCAACCTTCGATTTATCAAATACAATTAACGAATCAAGAAAGAAACTTTTTTTATAAAGAAAAGTCTTATAATTTCGATTCGATGAAAGAGTTACTCAAATTAATGCGTGAAATAAAAGGCGGGATGTAATTGAGTTTA
Source organism: uncultured Sporosarcina sp. (assembly GCA_947644645.1). GTDB lineage: Bacteria > Bacillota > Bacilli > Bacillales_A > Planococcaceae > Sporosarcina. The sequence continues at coordinate 45,316 of CANSAF010000010.1, forward strand.
TTGACAATCGCGCTTCCAACCGGAAGAACAGCGAAACAAGCAGCCAGTGTATTAGAAAAAGCGGGCATACGATTTCCAGATTATCATAGTAAAACACGTAAATTAGTTATGCTAGATGAAACGAAAACCATTCAACTTATTTTAGTGAAAACAGCAGATTTACCGACTTATGTAGAAAAAGGCGCAGCAGATATTGGGATGATTGGAAAAGATGTTATCTTGGAAAACCAACCTGATGTTTATGAATTAGCAGATTTACATATTGGAAAATGTAAAGTAGCAGTGGCTGGTTTTCCAAATCAATCTTTAAAAGTAGACGGTCCATTGACCATTGCGACAAAATATCCAGTTATTACGGAATCCTATTTTGAAGAAAAAGGCATTTCAATTGAAACGATTAAATTAAATGGATCCATTGAATTAGCGCCGTTAATCGGTTTATCAGACGTGATCGTAGATATTGTCGAAACAGGTACGACTTTAAAAGAAAACGGGTTAATTGTATTGGCAGAAATGATGGATGTTAGTACAAGATTAATTGTCAATAAAGCGAGATTTTCGACTAAAACTGAACAGATAGAAAGTATGATTGAGAAAAGAAAAAAAGCATTGGAGTGAACAGAAATGCAAGTAGTGACGGGGGAAGCGTATGTAAAAGAATTGAGAGAAAAGCGTTTTGAAAATCGAGAAGATCAAGCTTTGAATGAAGCCGTCAGAGAAATTATTGCGAATGTAAGAACTGACGGGGATGCTGCTTTATTAAAATATACAGCGCAGTTTGATCAAGTTGAATTGGAAAGTTTAGTCGTGACAGCGGAAGAAATACAGGCTGCAAGAAAAGTTGTCGGAGACTCATTTTTAAAAGCAATTGAAACGGCATACGGAAATATTAAAGCTTTTCATAAAGAACAGAAAGAAAAAACTTGGTTAACAAATCCGAGTGAAGGCGTAATTTTAGGTCAGAAAGTTACAGCGTTAGAAAGTGTTGGGATTTATGTTCCAGGTGGTAAAGCTGCTTATCCTTCGACTGTGTTAATGAATGCTATTCCAGCAAAAATCGCAGGTGTGAAAAAGATTGTGATGACAACACCTGTTGGAAAAGACGGTCAAGTCAATCCTTATGTGCTCGCCGCCGCATCGGTTGCTGGTGTTGAAACGATTTATAAGGTTGGCGGTGCACAAGCGATTGCGGCACTTGCTTATGGAACTGAAACGGTTCAAAAAGTCGTGAAAATTGTAGGACCTGGAAATGCTTATGTGGCCTGTGCAAAAAGATGGGTGTTTGGGGATGTGGCCATCGATATGATTGCAGGTCCAAGTGAAATTTGTATCGTTGCAGATGAAAGTGCAAAACCTGCGTATGCTGCAGCTGATTTATTGTCCCAGGCGGAACATGATGAAATGGCTTCGGCAATTTGCATTACGACGAGTGATTTATTTGCACGGGCATTGCAACGAGAAATTTCCGAACAAACAGAACAAGCAGAGCGACGTGCAATTATTGAACAATCGATTTTGCATAACGGGCGCATTGTCGTTGTGAAATCATTGTCCGAAGCCTATGAAATTGTGAATGAATTAGCACCAGAACATTTACAATTAATGGTTGATAATCCGATGGAGAAATTAGCATATATCGACAATGCAGGTGCTATTTTTCTAGGGAATTATTCTCCGGAAGCACTTGGAGATTATGTGGCGGGACCGAATCATACATTGCCGACAAGTGGGACGGCTAAATTTTCATCACCACTTGGGGTTTATGATTTTATGAAAAAGTCGAGTATTATTCATTATTCATCTTCCGCTTTTTTAGCAGTTGCGGATGATATTATCGAAATTGCTGAAAAAGAAGGTTTAGCAGCGCATGCAAATTCAATTGAAATACGAAAGGGGTATTTAAAATGAGACAAAAGGCTTTATCTAGAGAAACAGCAGAAACATCGATTTCATTAGACTTTTCAATAGATGGAACGGGAGAGACAGATATTCAAACAGGTGTCGGATTTTTTGACCATATGCTAACACTATTTACAAAGCATGGCTTATTTGATTTGAAAGTGGCATGTGACGGGGATATTGAGGTCGATCAACACCACACAGTAGAAGATATCGGCATTGTGTTAGGGCAAGCTTTTTATGAAAGCATTGGTACGAAAGAAGGCATTGAAAGATATGCAACAGTGTCTGTCCCGATGGATGAAGCTTTATCGACAGTGTCATTAGATATTAGTGGACGTTCATTTTTAGTGTATAACGTTGAAGGATTGAAAGATAAAGTAGGAGAATTTGATACGGAATTAGTAGAAGAATTTTTCCACGCATTTACGAGTCATGCGAAAGTGACACTTCATATTAATTTGATGTACGGAAAAAATACACATCATATGATTGAGTCAATATTTAAAGCATTTGGACGTGCACTTCGCGTTGCAAGTTCAAAAAATCCTGATGTGAAAGGCATCCCATCTACAAAAGGATTATTATAACAGTTTGGTATGAAAAACTAATCCATAAGGAGCGAAAAAAATGATTTTATTTCCAGCAATAGACATTCGAAATGGTAAATGTGTCAGACTGATTCAAGGGGATTATGATCAAGAAATTGTATACGGAGATTCGCCAACAGAAATGGCACTTTTATGGGAGAAACAAGGAGCTGAATTTATACATATTGTCGATTTAGACGGGGCAAAAACGGGGGATTCTGCCAATCAAAAAGCAATCGAAGCAATTGCTAAAGCGGCGAAAGTCCCGATTCAAGTAGGTGGTGGGATACGTTCTATGGAAATTATTGACGCGCATATCCAAAGCGGCGTAGATCGAGTCATTATCGGAACGGCTGCCATCACAAATCGTCCATTTTTAAAAGAAGCAGTCCAAAAATACGGAGATCAAATTGCAGTATCGATTGATGCGCGAAATGGTTTTGTTGCAACGGATGGTTGGACGGAAACGACTGACACAAAAGCACTTGATTTACTGCAAGAATTAGACGAAATCGGTGTGAAAACAGTTGTTTATACAGATATTTTTAAAGATGGCATGATGCAAGGACCAAATTTTGAAGAATTACAAGCGGTTCACGAAGCCTCACCAATCGATATCATAGCTTCTGGAGGCGTGACGTCGGAAGAGGATATTGAAAAGTTACAAGGGATGGATTTATACGGAGCGATTATTGGAAAAGCATTGTATGAAGGTTCACTTTCTCTTGAAAAACTGAGAGAGGGTGCTGTGCGTGAGTCGTAATCGAATTATTCCGTGTTTAGATGTTGATAAAGGAAAAGTTGTAAAAGGTCAGAAATTCGAAAATGTGAAAGAAGTCGCGGATCCACTTACGTTGGTAAAAAAATATGTCGCAGACGGTGCAGATGAACTCGTATTTTATGATATTACGGCTTCAACTGAAAATCGCGCCTTATTTATTGATTTAATCGCCGAAATTGCGAAAGAAGTACCGATTCCTTTTACGGTTGGAGGCGGCATTCGGACGCTCCAAGATATTGAGAACGTTTTAGCAGCCGGAGCAGATAAAGTATCTTTAAATAGTGTTGTCCTTGAAAATCCCAATTTTATCAAAGAAGCAGCTGAGAAGTTTGGGCGTGAAAAAATTGTGTTTTCAATGGATGTGAAAGAAGTTGAGCCTTCTGTATGGCAAGTTTTTGCCAAAGGCGGTCGAGAAAATACTGGAATAGATGCAATTGAATGGGCACTTCAAGGAGAAGCGAATGGTGCTGGTGAAATTGTATTAAACAGTATTGATGAGGACGGGGAAAAGAAAGGTTATCAACTGGCGTTAACAAAGACCATTGCGGAAGCTGTACAAATCCCTGTTATTGCGAGTGGTGGGGCTGGAAAAATCGCTCACTTTAAAGAAGCACTCACAGAAGGAAAAGCAGACGGAGCACTTGCGGCGTCAGTATTTCATTATAATGAAATCAATATTGGTGAATTAAAACAGTATTTAAGAAATTAATAAATGTTAGGATTGATAAACAATGACTTTTGAAAAAATTACATTCGACGATCAAGGATTAGTTCCTGCAATTGTTCAAGATGAAAAAACAGGCGAAGTACTCATGCTTGCCTATATGAACCAAGAAGCATTACAAAAAACGATGGATACGAAAGAAACTTGGTTTTTTAGTCGTTCAAGGCAAGAACTTTGGCATAAAGGCGCTACTTCGGGGAATCGTCAACTTGTTAAAAGAATGTCTTTTGACTGTGACCAAGATGCGATTTTAGTGGAAGTGAATCCGTTGGGTCCGGCTTGTCATAAGGGTGAGAAAACTTGTTTTTTTGAAACGGTTTTTGAAGAAGAACCGAGCTCGAGAACTGTCGTGCATGAAGTCGCTGCGAGCATTCAAAATCGCCGAGAAAATCCAGTAGAAGGTTCTTATACTTCTTATTTATTCCGCGAAGGCATTGATAAAGTGCTTAAAAAAGTAGGGGAAGAATCAAGTGAAGTCATTATCGGAGCGAAAAATGAAGATCAACAAGAATTAACGAGTGAGTTATCTGATTTACTTTATCATTCATTGGTGTTGATGGAGATTGCGGGCGTTAAAGTAGAAGATGTAAAAAGAGAATTAGTGAAAAGACAAAAGTAAGGCTATCCAATCGCTTTGCTATTGGATGCCTCCCGTTTTTATATGCGTTGAATTTGTTTAATAGACTACTGTTTTCGTTTTCATTGCTAGTTCAAAATCCTACAAGCTAAAACAGAAAGCGTCGCCAAAATTGTAAATTTACGATTTTAGCGACGCCTTTATTGTCAGCTGTTTTTCAACATTCTTAATCCGTTTAAAATGACAACTAATGTACTGCCTTCATGAACGATTACAGCATATGTCATATTCATTTGCCCTGTTAGGTTAAAAATTACTAGTAAGACAACGATTGCCAATGCGATGAAAATATTTTGAATGACAATTTTACGGAGTCTTTTAGCAACTTTATGTGTGTATGCAAATCTCGTTAAATCATTTTTCATTAATACTGCATCAGCAACATCAATGGCAATATCCGTTCCTTCTCCCATTGCAACACCGACATCAGCTGTAACAAGTGCGGGCGCATCGTTCACGCCATCACCGAGCATCGCAACGATTGAATGTTTTTCTTTTAACTCGGAAATAATGGTTGCTTTTTCTTCTGGCATCACATTTCCACGTACTTCATCGATGCCTAATTGTTGCCCAATCGCTTCACCAGTACGTTTCGCATCTCCTGTAATCATGACTGTATGGATATTTTTTTCTTTGAAATATTGGATTGCTTCTTTTGATGTTTCTTTTGGTACGTCTTGAATCGCAATTAGCGCTTGCACTTGATTTTCCGAGCCAAAATAAACGACCGTTTTTCCTTCGTGCTCAAAGATTTCCGTCTGTTTTTCAATATCTTTTGGAATGACAGCGTATGAGCTAGGTTTTCCAATTTTATAAGTTTGATTTTCATACTCTGCGACTAAACCAACACCAATCATATTTTCAACTTCAATGTCAATTGGAGCTATGTTGTGATAATGCTTAATAATTGCTTGAGCAAGCGGATGATTCGACTTACTTTCCATAGATAAAATAATTTGTTCAAATGTATTTTGTTCATTCTTTGTTACGTCATTACCAAAATAAGTTTCTGTGACAACTGGTTTTCCTGTTGATAAAGTCCCCGTTTTATCAAATGCCACAGCCGTTAGATCTGATAAATTTGATAAATAAGAACCGCCTTTAAATAATACACCTCGTTTCGCTAAATTACTAATCGACGAAAGAGTAGCTGGAATATCGGTCGCCGCCAGCGCACAAGGTGATGTCGCAATGAGAAAGACCATCGTCCGATAAAAACTGTCATAGGCAGTCCAGCCAAATAAATAGAAGCCAGCTAAATAGAAGAATGGCGTCAAAATAATGACCGTTGTGACATAAATTGGTTCAACTCTTTTAATGAAAGCAGCCGTTTTGGAAATATTGCTTTGTGTTTGACTGACAAGTTCAATGATTTTAGCGATTACTGTATCGGAGCTGTCTTTTGTCACTTCCATCACTAATGTTCCAGTTCCATTGATTGTACTGCCGAAAAGATTATCGCCTTCTTGTTTCTCAACTGGAATACTTTCTCCGGTAATCGCCGCTTGATCGACAGAAGACCTTCCAGAAATCACAATCCCATCTGTCGGAATTTGATCTCCATTTAAAATAGAAAGTTGGTCTCCGATGTTTAATTGGGAAACTTCAACGATTTCGACTTCGCCATTGGCTTTAATTCTTCTTGCAGTTGTTGGGTTTAAATTAAGTAAATTGGTAATTTCTTTATTGCTTTTACTTTCTGCATAATGTTCTAGAAAATGTGCTCCCGCAAAAATGAGTATAAGTAACGCAGCTTCTCGGTATTCACCAATAATTGCCGCCCCAATTGCAGCGAGGGTCATTAAAATATGCACATTTGGTGTGAATTTTTTTCTTTCTTTTGTTTTTTGATAAGTGTCTACAAAACCTTCGATAATAATATGATAACCAGATAATACAAGTGCAGTTAAATTAAATAACGCTTTTAATGAATCAGGTACAAATAAACCAATTAGAAACAGACCGAGCCCAACAAAATATAAAATGGTTGCTAAATTTCCACCATGACTATGATCATGATTATGTGCACTACAACTATGGTGATTGTCGTTAGTCATAATTGTAAACCTCCTTCACATGTTCGATTGCCATATCAAAAATTTGATGGACATGATCATCCGCTAATTCATAAATGATTTCCCGTCCTTTTTTTTGGTGCTTGACAAGTCTAGCCATTTTAAGTTCTTTTAATTGATGAGAAATGGCACTTTGCGACATCTTAAGTATATGTGTAATTTCTGTAACGGATAATGCTTTTTGTTTTAAAGCGAATAGAATTTTAATACGTGTGGGATTAGAAAGTGCTTTAAATAGGGTAGAAACATCTTGTTCAATTATTTCATCTAACATCTGTGTACCATTTGTTGTTTGATCATCTGTCATTTAAATCTTCCTCCCTTATTTATTAAGATTGAACACATGAGCATTTATTCATATGTTTATAAGAGTATTGTATGTTATTTTTTTGGAAAGGTCAATTGAGATGTATCCTTATTGGAAAGTTATTTGATATGAGTGAAAGTATTTTACTTTGGGAATGTAAAAAAAGAACCAGCATTATATTCTACAATGCTGGTTCATATTGAAGTTGCAAAGGGAGTTTGTAAATATATTTCTCGAAAATTAGGGAGATGGTTTATATTTTTATATTAAACAATTGTGATGCCTGCACTAGCAGTCCCTGTGATTGTGTTGATTAAGTTAATTCCTGATGCTGTCGCAGAGAAAACGACGAAGATACGGTCGCCTTGAGCGACAGGAATATTAAACGAACTTGAGGACGCTCTACTTAATCCAGTTCCGATTGCAATTGAACCGCTTAGTGAAGGTGTTAAGCTTAATGTTGCTGCTGTTTGTGTGAAAGTATTGCTTCCAGCTGGAGCTTTGAATACAGTAGCATGAATGGTAATTGATGTTCCAATAAGATTCAAAGCAACAGTGTTCTTGAATGTTGCAGCCATTTGGGTAAGTGTGCCGTTTCTTGGAGCTGTGAAAGCATATTCAAATGGTAATAATGCTGTGGAAATATTGCCATTTAAAATATTTACTCCAGTTGTTGAAGCACCGAATCCAATAATACTTGTCGTTCCAACAAGTCCTAGTGCAACAGTAGTTAAAACAGCAGGTGCTCCAGAGGCAAAAGGAATGATGGATCCGGCGGCGTTTAAGCCAGGTGCGCCCGTAGCACCAGTTGCTCCAGTCGGTCCCGTGGCTCCATCAATTCCCGGATTTCCAGTAGGTCCAGTTGGTCCCGTTGCTCCATCGATTCCTGGAGTTCCCGTCGGTCCGGTCGGTCCAGTAGCACCATCGCTTCCTGGAATTCCCGTAGGTCCGGTTGGTCCCGTTGCACCATCAATTCCCGGATTTCCAGTCGGTCCCGTGGCACCATCAATTCCCGGATTTCCAGTCGGTCCCGTGGCACCATCAATTCCCGGATTTCCAGTCGGTCCAGTCGGTCCCGTAGCTCCATCAATTCCCGGATTTCCAGTCGGTCCAGTCGGTCCCGTCGCGCCATCGATTCCAGGATTTCCAGTCGGTCCAGTCGGTCCCGTCGCGCCATCGCTTCCAGGAGTTCCCGTAGGTCCGGTTGGTCCAGTAGCACCATCGATTCCTGGAGTTCCCGTAGGTCCGGTTGGTCCAGTAGCGCCATCGATTCCAGGATTTCCCGTAGGTCCGGTCGGTCCCGTCGCGCCATCGCTTCCCGGAAATCCTGTAGGTCCGGTTGGTCCCGTCGCCCCGTTTATTCCTGGAACTCCCATTGGTCCTCTAGGTCCTCTTTCTCCTTGCGGCCCTGGCTCTCCTTGGGGTCCTTGAGGGCCTTGAAATCCTCTTGGTCCACGAGGGCCTTGTGGACCCCTTTTACAAGTGCAATCGCAACAACCGCAGTAACTACATTTTTTATTTGGAAAATGTCTAAAACTCATATACTCACCTCCTTTCCATACCATCCTATTCATATAAAATTAAAAAGGACGGGCATTCATCTATACCTCAAGAGGATTTACCGTATTACAGACGAAAAGTAGGCAATTTAATCGGCTAATGCCTCTATTATTCTTACTTGAAAAATCTATTGCTGTTTATTCTAAAAAGCTCAATATGGTTATAAACTTTCTTTCTCTTGAAGTCGACTTTCCAAATACACTTTATTTTTCAAGATAAGTTCATGACGTGGCTGGAACTTTCTAGCACATTCATTATGAAAATAAGCTTTATCATATTGTTGTAAACGATCGAAAAGCACGCATAATTGAAGATGCGGGAACCAAGTGGAATATGAAGTGTTTTGCAGCGCAATTGGAGATGCAACTTCAGAATTTAAAGCGAGTTGATACCAATGAATGGCTTTAGAATATTCTTCTTGTTCCATAAAAAAATAACCTATGCGACAGCAGGCTTCAGGTCGAGGAATATCATAGGTGAAGGAACGTAAAGTTGTAGCTATCATTTTATCTTGATCATTCAGATGAAAATAACAATCTGCCAATTTAAAACAAGCGGTAATTTGATCTTCAACCCAAGTATTTTGCTCGTTTAGAAAAGCTTCATAATATATTGCAGCTTCTTTAAAACGATGATGGTCCAATAATTCATTGGCATAATAAAAAAGATCACGCGGAGAAAAGGAAACACCTGCCTCAAGCTGTTTTTCATAAATACTAATATTTCGATCTCGATCATGGTCAAGCGGCAAATGTGTGATTGCAATATCGCTATTTTGTAAATGACCACTCACTGCTAAATATTCATGTACCGCACCTATCCACTTGAAATTCTGTTGTCGTTTGACTAAGCGGTACCTACTTAAAAAAGATTGAACATTACCAGATTCGTCAAAACTTAATTCATAAATCATTGAAACAGCATCAAGATCTGGGTGTAAAGATTGTTTAAGAGTTTTTAGTTTTTCGGCATTTTCCTCCGTTAAGACGTCATCCGCATCAAGCCAGAGAATATATTCTTTCGTTGCTTGTTGAAATGAAAAATTCCTTGCTGCAGAGAAATCATCTATCCATTTAAAATCAAATACTCGATCTGTATAATTACGCACAATCTCTTTCGTTTGATCAGTAGACCCTGTATCGACAATATTTATTTCATCGACAACATCATAAACTGACTCCAAGCACCGTCCAATTACTTTTTCTTCGTTTTTGACAATCATACATAAACTAATCGTAATCATAAAATCCCTCCATCTATAAGCTATGTAAAGAATCATAAAAGAGAAGGGTCAAATGTATGGAAGAGTAGAATCGCTAAATATTTTCTACCAATCTGAAATCATGCTATACTTCATATAAGTTTTTTGAAAGAGGTCATATAAAAATGAAAAAACTTATGAAATTATTATTTGGTATAATTATAGTGTTTTGTGTGATGATTATAGGTGGGATTATCTTGATGCAAAAGGTATTTTGGCCACAAGAAGAGCAAGTGAAAAGTGAGCCTACTGAAAATTATAATGTGGAGCATTTCATTGAAGAAATTGGCGAAACAGCACGTCATTTAGCAGGAGAAAATGATTTGTATGCATCTGTCTTGCTGGCTCAAGCGATTTTGGAAAGTAATCAAGGAAAAAGTGGACTTGCTTCCGAACCGAATTTTAATTTATTCGGCATGAAAGGAAAATATAAGGAAGCTTCTGTTGAATTACAAACTGAGGAAGATGATGGGCAAGGAAATATGACGACGATTGTTGCGGAATTTCGTAAGTATCCTTCGCATGAAGCTTCGATTGAAGATTATATTCAGTTATTACGTAATGGCGTTTCTTGGGATGAAAACTTTTATGAAGGAACATTTAAAAGTAATACGGAGTCATACAAAGAGGCAACTGCATTTTTGACGGGGACTTATGCGTCAGATTCACGTTACGAAGAGAAATTAAATTACTTAATTGAACATTATGAATTACATCAATATGATCTTCAAGTAGATAATGTTCAAGAAGTCAATGCAAAATAATGTAATAGTATGCGAATAAAGAATAAGAGGTTATAATGAAGGACGAATCATAACATCAAGAAGCCATCTAATTAGATGAGCTAATGAAATCAAAAAGGAAGTAGTGAAAACTATGGCAATTGCATCACACACTGTAAAATTAGAAGCGTCTGTCCAAGATGTATGGGCATATGTAAGTGAAATTGAAAATTGGGCAACAATGGTTCCAGCTTATAAAGAACATGAAAAAATCGATGAACAGAAATCAATTTGGACATTTGAAGGGAATTTTAAAGGATTAAAAAAGACTGTTCAAATGGAGTTAAACATTACTGAATTTCAAGAGCCTTCTATTATTCGCTTTGAAATTGAAGGGTTGACAGATAAATTTACAGGAAGCGGTAAATTTACGGCAGAAGAAGCAGCAGGACAGACGGAAATGACAGGAACAATCGAAGTGAACGCAGGTGGCTTATCTGGCGCGGTCCTTTCACCTGTTATTAAAATGGTACTGCCTAAAGTCACAACACGTTTAACAGAAAAAATCGCACGTCAAATTTAAAGAAAACTGCCTAGAATGTCTATGAATCTGACTTCTAGGCAGTTTTTATTAAAATTCATCCATATAAGAAGCGTCGATAAACCAGGTCTTACCAGTCTTTGCATCAATTGCGCGCATCGCACCGATTGTTTCGGGAAATGCGGTTGTATAGGTTAATTTGTAAATAATCGGATCTTCGTCAATTTCTTTAGACCATGATTTTTCGATTGTCAGTTTATCCGCATAAGCTTGTTTGGCAAGCCCTTCTGGAAAAGTGCGAGTTAAATCTAACTCGGAAAAATCAAGGCGATGCGTTTCATTTGCCTGGTAGTGTGTAATCATAAGGCTTTCGGCATCAACTGTAATGGATAGATATTCAGTAGCGACAGGAATACCTCGTTCAAATTGTTGAAAATTGAAATGATATGCATAGATATTGGATGCCTCTTCTTCATCCTCTTCATAATAAAGTAGCGCATGATCTTCCTTTACTAAACGAAAACGAGTTGCCGCATCTTGGAATTGAAATGTTAAAAATGCAATGGCTTTTTCTAATGCAGTTTTTTCGTTTTCAACAGTTGTAACTTTTTCAGAATCAGTTATAAAATGAATATGAGAAACATTTTTCTGCTGGTCATATTCAATCTCTAATTCATCTCCGGCTTCGAAGTCTGCTCGAGCACCTGGCGACCATTGTTCTAACTCGTCCTCTTCATAAACTTTTGTAAAGTGAGCAGGAATGCCAATGGCTTGATATAAATGATCGTAAGTTTGCTTTGAGGGTAGTATATTTTCATATATAGGATGAGTGCCACCATAGGTTTCAATTGTTTGTAACGTTCCATCCATTTCAATGACCATCACATTGTCCATTACATAATAGACAAAGTGATAACAATCATCCCCGCCAATATAATCATCATCGATTTTCATAATGATTGGCTTTAACATCAAATTTTCGAGAAACAATGTGCGTGCGTCATCGACTGAAATTTTCGGTTCAGGTTTTTCAATGCCAATTTTTTCAGTCTCAAAATTCGCACTTGTAATCAGTCCATTTTTATTGATGTAAATCGATACACCTGAGTTTGGCAATTCAAGATGTAAGTACGGGTCTTTTTTGGCAAATTCGATGAACCAAAAACTGTCAAAGTCAATCATAGACGAGAGATGAAATGACTCGCGGTCAACTGTGATAAGCGTATCGATGAGTGAAATGGCTTTTTGTAAAATAACTTCTTTTGCGAACATTTGATTTCCCGGGAAATATTCTTCATTCACTGAAAAATCTTCAAGAGCACCTTCATCATTTAAAGTAATTGTAAGAAGTTCCTCCTCATGGATAAAAACTTCGTACCAATTTTCGTCGAATTCGGTTTGTTCGATTTTCATATGTTCCCGGTCGAATTCGGGATAAAATATTAATAATTGATTGACGAGCTCATGAATCATGCAATCACAGTCCATTCTTTTTTATCTTTAGTTTATCATTTTCTTTTGGAAATAAAATAGGTCTATCGTTCATTCGTGCGTAAGTGGTAGAACTATGCGATAATCGGTAAGGATTGAGAGGTAGATGGAAAATGGAATTTGAAAATTATAAGTTAAGTAATGAAATTATAGAAGCATTGGATAAACTTGGTTACTTAAAGCCAACTGAAGTTCAGGAAAAAGTAATTCCTGAAGCGTTAGCGGGGCAAGATTTAGTTGTGAAATCACAAACAGGTAGTGGAAAGACGGCGGCTTTTGGGATTCCAATTTGTGAGATGGTAGACTGGGAAGAAAATAAACCACAAGTTCTTGTTTTAACGCCCACACGCGAATTAGCTGATCAAGTAAAAGAAGATATTACAAATATTGGACGTTTTAAACGAGTTCGTGCGACTGCGATTTACGGAAAGCATCCTTTTCGTTTTCAACAAGAAGAATTACGCCAAAAATGTCATGTCGTTGTTGGGACACCTGGCCGTGTACTCGATCATATTGAACGCGGGACGTTTAAATTGGAAAAGCTTCAATGTTTAGTATTGGATGAAGCAGATGAAATGTTGAATATGGGCTTTATCGATCAAGTGGAAGAGATTTTGAGTTATTTACCAAGAAAGAGAACGACAATGCTGTTTTCGGCGACACTTCCAGAAGATATTGAAAGATTGAGTCGTCGCTATATGCAGCAACCGAAAAGTATTGAAATTGCGTCAACAGTGACGTTGACAGACCGGATTGACCATACGCTTTATCATGTGAAAAATGAAGAGAAGTTTGCTTTATTACGCGATGTAACAATCACCCAAAATCCGGATAGTTGTATTATTTTTTGTAACACGCAAAAGCAAGTGGATGAAGTAACTGACAAGCTTGATGAATTACATTATACTTGCGATCAAATTCATGGTGGCATGACGCAAGATGACCGTTTTTCTGTGATGGATGAATTTAAACGTGGTGAATTCCGTTATTTGGTTGCGACGGATGTAGCCGCAAGAGGAATTGATATTGATAATATTACCCATGTGATCAATTATGATTTATCATCTGAGCCTGAAAGTTATGTCCACCGCGTTGGGCGAACAGGACGTGCTGGAAATAAAGGGAAAGCCATTTCATTTGTCACGCAACGTGATCGTCATAATTTAGCGGATATTGAATCTTATATTGGCTTTAACATTGCAGAGCAAAAAGCACCATCGAAAGAAGAAGTCACTTTAGCAATGCCTGCATTTACAACGAAGCTTGAAAGTGTTCCAAAATTTAAAAAGGATAAAGCGGCTTTAGTGAATGAAGGCATTATGAAATTGTATTTCAATGGTGGAAAAAAGAAAAAACTTCGCGCCTTCGATTTTGTTGGTACGATTACAAGTATTCCAGGTGTAACAGGCGATGATATTGGGATTATTAAAATTCAAGATACAGAAACTTATATCGATATTTTGAATGGTAAAGGTTCGCTCGTATTAGCGGAGATGAAAACGAAGACTGTTAAAGGAAAGAAATTGAAAGTGCATAAGGCGAAAAGATAAAAACGTGCCAGAAGGTCTAGATTGGACTTTCTGGCACTCGATTTTTGAGTGGGGAATTGGGCATCAAAAGTATTAGACCATTGTTAAATCCCATCACTTTCAAGTGGTTTGTCAAAAGCCTGTCTCTTTAGTATAATTTTCAACAAGAATAGCAGAAAAAGGATGATTTTAAATGACATTTGAAGAAATTTTACCTCGTTTACGAGCAGGAGAAAAAGTAATTCGTTCTGGTTGGGGCGGCGCGGAGTTATATGTGAAACTTGTCGGGGAAGAAATGAAAGACGGTAAAAAATTGAATCCATACTTTTTAATTGATGTAGAAGGCGAAGGCTATACAATGTTTACGCCAACAGTTTGTGTGATTTGCTTGCGGAAGATTGGCAGGTTGTGAAATAAGGAAGGCTGTCCAATAGTTTGACGATTGGTCGCCGGTGTTTGTGCGTGCGTTTACTTTGTTCATTCTTGCTGCTTTTGAAACATTCTTTACCGGCTCCAAGAGAATGCAACATTTTCACGCACGCAAAAATAGGGAGGCGTCTCAAAAGTCATGTTTTCAACTTTTGAGACAGTCTCTTTTTTATTTCTTTCGGGACATTATTTCATGATTCCTCTTTAATAAATCCTCAAAATAAGTTGAATTTGTTTCTGGACGATGAGTCATAATGGATTCGGCTGCTGATTTTTGTAGAATGATTTGTTGAAGAATGGGCAGCAACTTTGAAGAAATTATAATTGTCTTGTCAGAAGAACTCGTATATGTCTGGTTACGATCAAATTTATTGATTGGTTCTTTAATATTGTTTTCTTGTAAATCTGCTTTGGTCATCATAAGATGAAAGGCTGATAACCAATGTTGGACGTCCATTTGAATTTCTTTATAATCGTCTAAACTTTTTTGCAAACTATCAGAAGGATTGTTATAAAAGTAAAGAGTGTGGATTGGTTTCACATGATCCCGCATAAAGATTCTGATTGAAATCACATTGACTTCTGTTTGATTATTCTTTTGATTTGATGGAACTTGTTGAAAAATAGGATGTTCTTCCAACCAAATTTTGGCGGTCGAAGATTTTCTAGTTAATTGCTGAATGATATGGTCGTCTTCTATATATTCAACAGCTAAAATATCTGTTTGTAAATAAGGAAATAATTGATATTCCGTTTTATATGTAACATCTGCAATTGTTTTGATTTGAAAATCTTTTGGCGCCCAAATATAAAGATGTCCATTTGTATTGTCAATCATTATTTTTGTTCGTAAATCATTGGAAATATAAGTGGAATCTACGTTAAACGATTGCCCTTGAGGCTGTAAAGCGAGAAGTATATTTCGTTGTTTCATTTCCATTCTTTTCTCAATCGAATTGTCTATTTGAGCAATTATAATGACAGCTAAAAGTGAAAAAATGCCAATAGCAAAAGCGTTCACAAAAGATTTCTGGAACAATAGGTAAATGAATAAGGCAATTCCAACGATAGGGAACAGACATCCAATCGTTATTAAAAAAGGAGAAAGTTTCGATTTCACTAGATTCACTCCAATCAACTTAATACATACCATACGATTTAAAATGAAAAATGTTCCCTATTATTTAAAAGAAATTGTTATACTTTAAGAAAAGAATAAAGGCGGAGACTAAAATGGGATCAAAATATTTTGATATCGCAATTGCACTTTTCATGGGGTATTTTGCGTATACACGCTATGCGACAGAACAATATGGTTTTGCGATTTTATTTACGGTTTTATGTGGATTAAATCTCCTAACAGCATTTATGAAACATAAACGTTTGAAAGAGCTAGAGGAAAAATGAAAGAGCATTGCATGAAGTGGCTGACTTTATGCAATGCTCTTTTTCTTTTGGGCATAAGCTATTTGTTCTTTTTGATAAACTTAACAATAAATTCTACAATTAACGCGAGCATCAGTCCAAAGGAAGAAATGATAAATAAAGATAACATGCCTATTGCATCGCCTTGACCGTTGATATCCGTAATAAAACTGCGGAACATGTCAAAGAAAGCGATGATCATCGCAATCCCGAAAATTGTAAAAGCGATCATTAATTCATAAAAAAGAATGGCTGCGAAAGAAATTCCAATAATTAGTCCGAAAATGACGAAGGCGATAAAATTCATCACTTCTACATCTTGTCCTAATACGTTTCGTAAACCGACAACGAGCAGGACGAAAGAAGAAATCCCTGTCACCAGCCCAAATTTACCAAAATGCTGTTTCACGTATTGCACCTGCTTTCTACTTTCTATCATACCGAATTATTGATCAGAAATCTTATAAAATGAATTTTTGTTTCGAACTTAGCAAGCTTCACATATTCTTTACATTGCGCTGACACTATCTAAACAATTGAAGGTTATAGTTTAATATGTAAGGGGAAATTTTCACTAAAACAAAGCGAATGGGGATGATTTTTATGAAGTTTTTATTGACAAATGATGATGGGATTTTATCGCCAGGTTTAGAAGTACTTGTAGAGGCAATGAAAAATTACGGGGAAGTTTATGTTGTCTGTCCGCATCGAGATCAAAGTGCAGTAGGTCATTCAATTTCATTTCGAAATCCTTTATTTATTCGTGAAACGTCAAAGTTTGGTGAAGAGATAAAAGCATGGACGGTTAATGGAACGCCAGCAGACTGCGTGAAAATTGCAATGGAAGTTTTATTGCCAGATACAATTGATATGGTTGTTTCCGGTATTAATATGGGCTCGAATATTGGACGCGATTGTTATTATTCTGGAACAATTGGTGCAGCAAGAGAAGCTGTTTTTTACGGTGTTCCGGCAATTGGGGTATCGCTAGATTTGATGGCAAAAGAAATTCCTAATTTTCATGCAGTGAAGCCTTTATTTTCAAATACATTTGGGATGTTATTAAATGGTCAATCTTCCATGGAAGGATTATTATCCATTAATATTCCTAATGTAGATGTAGATGAATGTAAAGGGATTAAGTTCGCCCCACTTGATTTTAGTATTCAAAGATATTGTTATACAGAAGAGGTAAATACTAAAGGAGAAACGATTTACTGGCTGAAAGAATCTCAATTGCCCGCTCCATTGAAAATGTCTAATGGAGATGAGCAATTATTACGGGATCATTATGTGACAGTGACTCCTTTAGCAATTGAAATGACAAATTATAAACGGATAGAAGAAATTGAAAATGATTTCAATACCCGCATGAAAATATAATGATAATCAACGGTAAATAAGAAGGTGAAAAGTAGATGATTATACGGGAAGATGGGGAAATTTTAGATGATATTTTGCGCACCATTTTACAAGGAAGATTCAAGGAAAATGAACGATTGCCATCTGAAAGTGAATTTGTCGCTTATTATAATAGCCCACGCATGAATATTCGAAAAGCATTATTAAAACTAGAGGATATGGGCTATATTTATTCTAAACAAGGAAAAGGGCGTTTTTTAAAGCCGAAGAAAAAACAAATTGAATTGCATCTAACAGGAAGTAGTAGTTTTAATGAGAAAATGAAAAATGTAGGTTATAATTTAACGACGCAAAATTTAGGGTATGTCAAACTTCCTTATGATGAAAAAATTTATAAAAAGTTGCAAGTTGAAGAAGATGTATTTAAAATTTCACGTTTACATTTTATTGATGAAGAACCAGTTGTTTTGCATATTTCTTATGTGTCAAAAGCTATGCTTCCAGAAATTGAAAAGCATGGGGATGATATTCAATCGATGTTTGAATATTATGCAGAGCAAGGATTTACAGATTTCACGAGTACAAAAAGTAATATTAGTATTTCACTTCCAACAAGTATAGAATGCTCATTATTTAGTTGCTCTCCACTCGTGCCACTTTTAGTAGTCGAGAGTGACTGCAAAGAGAAAAATGAAAATAAAGTATTGGAATATAGAAAAATGATTTATCGCAGTGATTATTTTTCTTATGTGATTACAGGTGAATAATTCTCCCAAATGGTTGTCTGGCGTAAATTTGCTAGATAACCATTTTTTGTCTATTTACAAAACTCGAACAAGTCCTTAACAAACCTTAACACTACTGAACTTGGCGCCAAGTTACAGTAATAATTGAGAAGGGGTGAAAACATGAATCGACGAAGAAGAACGGAAATTCTCATTGAAGGTTCACGACATTTTGCGAAAGAATTAACGAAAGAAATTGAACAGAAATATGAAATTCAAATTCTGTCAGAACCGAGACATGCTTTAACGATGATGAAAGTACGAGAAACGGCAAAACGTTCCCTTTTTTATCTTGGAGAAGTGCTTGTTACGGAAACGAAAGTACAAGTGAATGGTCATATTGGAATTGGTATTGTCGCGGGACATGAGGAAGCACTTTCTTATGAATTAGCGGTAATTGACGCGGCTTTTGAAGCAGCCCTCGAAGAAACCAGTTATTGGCCGGTGTTATTTGAAATAGAAGAACAAAGAATCATTAAACAAAGATCACAGCGTGAACAAGCCATTTTAAAAACAAAAGTAGATTTTGAAATGATGAATGAATAAAAAAATCAATGAGGTGAGCCAATGTTAATGGATCGTGTACATGATACACAAGAAGTATTCAGAATGACATTAGATTGTATGGTAAAACCAGGAGTGATTCAAGAAATGATGTATATTTCCGAACCGCCTGTCTACTGTAGTTCGGCAATGTTTTTACAAGCAATTACTTTACTGGACGGGGAAGTTTCCTTTCATGTAATTGGTCAAAATAGTACGCAAGTGGAAAACTATTTTTCTTCGATAACATTTTCAAAGGTAGCGCCAATAGAGGAAGCAAATTATATATTTATTTTACAAGGTGTAGACAGCCAAATGATTCAAGCAGCGATCCAGCAGGCGAATATCGGAACTTTAGAAAATCCACAACAATCTGCAACGATATTACTGGAAGTGGAACAATTGTCAAATAACGAGCAATTAAAATTCACAGGTCCAGGAATCCAAGAGATGCATATTGTTCAAATTGCGGGAAGTGATCAATGGATTGCGAAAAGAGCCGAACGTAATCGAGAATATCCACTCGGCATTGATTTTATTTTAATAGATGAAAAGGCACGCTTAATGTGCATCCCAAGAACAACTCGAATTGAAAAATTGGAGGTGCTGTGAATGGCTTACGCAGCAGTCAAAGGTGGTACAAAAGCAATTGAGCAATCACTCGACAGATTAACATATGAACGAATCCAATCCAAACAAGTGATTGATATTGAAACGATTAAAGGTACGATGCGCGGTTTGATTGACCAAGTGATGTCTGAAAGTAGTTTGTATGGGGAAGATTTGGCTGCGCTTGCGATTAAACAAGCGGAAGGTAATGTGGAAGAGGCTGTTTTTCTACTAAGAGCCCATCGTTCAACATTACCAAGAGTCTATTATACAAAACCAATTGAAACGGAAAATATGGCTGTCGAACGTAGAATATCAGCTAGTTTTAAAGATATTCCGGGTGGACAATTATTGGGGGCTTCCCATGATTATTCACATAGAATCATGAATTTTGAGTTATTAAAAGAAACGCAGTCAGATATGAAAAAATGGTTGCAAAGTTTTCTTCAGGCGGAAGAACAAGTTGAACATACAACCAATTTACAATGCTTACCGAAAGTTGTGGACTATTTAAGACAAGAAAGATTATTTCCAGAAGTAGAAGAAGATAACGCAGAACCATTAGATGTCACAAAACAAAGTCTTCAATTTCCTGCGACACGTAGTGAAAGATTACAAATTTTAACGCGTGGTAATACAGGTGCAGTCACTTCTCTTGGTTATGCAGCAATTCGTGGATACGGAGAAGTGCATCCGACAGTTGGCGAGCTTCGTGTCGGACATTTACCGCTAACCATTGAACATCCAACGAATCAAACTCAAAATGACGAAGATGATTATTATATTGGAACAGTAAAAGTAACGGAAGTGGAATCATTTATTCCTGTTTCTATAAAAAAAGGTCAAAAAGAAGAACTTGAATTTGAAATTGGTTATGGGATTGTCTTTGGACAAAATGAAACAAAAGCGATTGCGATGAGCATTTTAGATTATAGCTTATCGTCTGAAGGAAAGAAATATCCAACGGAAGATGAAGAATTTGTCTTACTTCATATTGATTCTTTAGAGTCTAGTGGATTTATTTCACATTTAAAATTACCGCATTATGTAACTTTTCAATCGAAACTGGATAGTGTTCGAAAGATTAAAAAGGAGCCTGTCAGTCTATGAAATTACAAACGCATTTTGCCTTATTAGATGAAGGATCTAAACAAGAAATTCGTAGAACAATTTTAAAAGCGGTTGCGATTCCAGGTTATCAAGTACCTTTTGCGTCAAGGGAAATGCCAATTGCAAGAGGATGGGGAACGGGTGGTTTACAAATTACATTATCGATAATTGGCAAGAAAGATATTTTAAAAGTCATTGATCAAGGATCCGATGAATCGGTCAATGCAGTGAATATTAAAAAGCTCGTGACAAAAACGACGGCAGTGGAAACGACAGATGAAACTAAGGAAGCGACGCTAATTCAATCGCGACACCGAATTCCAGAAGTCCCTTTAAAGAGTAACCAAATTCTCGTATTACAAGTGCCGATTCCAGAGCCATTAAGGCAGATTGAAGCGAGCGAGTTGAAAACGAAAGCACTGCATGCGGAACAAGAATATAGCGGCGCTTGGCTGATGTTATTTGAGCAAATTATGAAATACGGGAAAACGGCAACAGACGCAGATCATCCTGTATTGGTCCACAATCGTTATGTAATGGCACCGAGTCCAATACCAAAATATGATAATGATAAAATTCACCAGTCTGAAGCTTTATTATTATTCGGTGCGGGACGTGAAAAGAAAATTTATGCAGTGCCGCCATTTACAAATGTTACGTCACTTGCCTTTGAAGATTATCCATTTGAAGTGGAATCATTTGAAGGGAAAGCCTGTCATCTATGTAAAACAACGAAGGCATTTATGGATGAACTGGTCGATGAATTGACGAATGAACCTTATTATGCATGCAATGATACAAGTGCTTGTCTTTCAAGATTGAATCAAAATGAAGCACGTATGGAGGTGGACGTGCATGTTGCAAAATGAGCCAATTTTGAAAGTACGTCAATTAACAAAACAATACGGTTCAGGCTGTACAAACTGTGAAACGATAGAACACGCAAAATTGACGAAAAATATTTGTCCAGTTTGTCAAACGGTCTATGCTTGTAGAAATATTTCTTTTGATTTATATAAGTTGAATTAACTTTTTTACATTCTGACGCAAAGACGGTCAATGACTTC
>CANSAF010000011.1 GCA_947644645.1 uncultured Sporosarcina sp.
GGAGATTAATGGCTTCTAGGATTTATTTTATCCCCCACAAACATTTTACTCATACTGATGATTTTGTAATGAATCGTCAAGTTTCATAAGTTTACAAATTCTTTACACAAGCTTCATACTTCCTCAATAATTTCCAGGTAAAATAAAAGTACTTATAAACGAGCGGGGGATCTATATGACTTTATTGATGGATGCAAAAGAAAAAGTGAATTTACGCGTCATGGAAAATGCGAACTGGCAAAAACCTGTTTATGACACACACGGACTCAATCTTTGGTATGGCAATACTCATGCTTTAAAAAATATTGATTTACCGATTTATGAAAAAGAAGTGACAGCAATTATCGGTCCATCTGGTTGTGGAAAATCAACTTACTTAAAAACATTAAATCGAATGGTCGAAATGGTTCCAGACGTTTCAGTTTCAGGAACGATTTCATTTAAAGAACAAAATATTTTCGACAAATCAGTGCCTGTAGAATTACTGCGCGCAAGAGTCGGAATGGTGTTCCAAAAGCCAAACCCTTTCCCAAAATCTATTTTTGAAAACGTGGCATTCGGTCCAAAAATGCACGGCATTCGCAATAAAGCCCTTCTTGAAAAAATCGTTCAAGAAAGCCTAGAAAAAGCCGCTCTTTGGGATGAAGTAAAAAATCGACTACACACAAGTGCTTATGGTTTATCGGGCGGGCAACAACAAAGACTTTGTATTGCAAGATGTCTGGCGGTAGATCCCGAAGTAATTTTAATGGATGAACCCACATCGGCACTTGATCCAGTGTCTACGCGAAAAGTCGAAGAACTCATTAGTGAGATTAAAAATGATGTAACGATCGTCATCGTGACACATAATATGCAACAAGCAGCACGTATTTCGGACCGCACTGCTTTCTTCTTAAATGGTGAAGTGATCGAATACGATACAACCGACAAAATCTTCAATCACCCAACAGAAAAATTAACACATGACTATATCAACGGACAATTTGGTTAATTCATATAGAGTTATTGTAGAAAATCAAGGCTTGCAACCTAATTTTCTACAATAACTCTTTTTTCTGCTGAAATATATTAGGCAGGACGAGGTTATCCGCGGCTCAGACCGATTTATCCGCGCTCCAGAGTAGTTTATCCGCGTTCGGGAGGAGTTTATCCGCGCAACAACAAATTCTTAACAAAATCATACAATATCCACTTAATAATTAACCTCCTCAAAACTATCTACACCACAAAACGTTCAGAATCCCCCTCTCCCTCTGGATTTTCTGAGCAGTTTTACAGTTTCTTTACATTTCCCACATACTTCCTTAACAATCTATTCTTATACTAATAATTAGAAAGTGTTTGAACGACAAACGCCTTTCTACTACTACATGAAATGTTCGAGGAGGACAATGGAAAATGAAACTGAAAAATCTTTTACTATTAAGCATGATTGCGCTAATCGTAGCAATTGCCGCTGCTTGTGGAACGAAAGAAGATGAACCGAGCGGAAATGAAAATGACAACGCAAACCAAAGTGAAGACGCAGGTGCTGACGAAGATGCAGCAACATTAGAAGGCAGCGTTGTGATTGATGGATCTGGAACGGTTTATCCTTTAATGGCGAAAATTGCTGAAGAATATATGATTAACGAACAAGAAAATGTTTCTGTAGAAGTAAGCCGTGCTGGGACAAGTGCTGGTTTCAAGAAGTTTTTAGTAGAAGGTGGAAATGATTTCAACGACGCATCTCGTCAAATGAAAGACGAAGAAGCTGCGGAAGCAGAAAGTTTAGGCATGGAAGTTAAAGAATTAAAAGTAGCATTAGATGGTTTAACATTTGTTATTAACCCAGAAAATGATTGGGCAAAAGAATTAACACCTGAACAATTAATTAGCATTTTTAAAGCAGATGGCAATGTACAAAAATGGTCTGATATTAATCCAGAATGGCCAGCCGAAGACATCAACCCAATGGGACCAAACGAAAACCACGGAACATATGAATTTTTCTATGAAAATGTATTAGATAAACAAGACTTAGCAGATCACGTCAAATTAGAGCAAGATTATTCAACATTAGTTAACTTAGTATCAGAAGATAAAAACGGAATCGCATTCTTTGGTTTTGGTTACTATGTAAACAACACAGATAAATTACAAGCAGTTCATGTTGATTTTGGTAACGGTGCAGTTGAACCTTCATTAGAAACAATTGCTGAAGACGGCGATTACGCAGATTTCACTCGTCCAGTATTCACGTACTTAAATGTGGATAATGCAAAAGAAAAAGCACAAGTATTAGATTACGCACTTTATGTTGTAAACAATGTAAATACATTCGCTGGTGAAACGGGCTTTGCGCCAATTCCAGAAGAAGAAGTTGAAGCAAATATCGAATTCTTAAATGGATTAAAATAATAACGAGGCTGTCCAATAGCTTTGCTATTGAACGCCTCCTTGCTTTTCTATGCGTTTACTTTGTTCATTCCACTACTTTTGGGCTTTCCTTACTAAAGCCCAAAAGCAAAAGAATACATCATTTTCAACCACACAAGAACGGGAGGCTGTCCCCAAAAGTTGCGTTCTTTCAACTTTCGAGACAACCTCCCGTTCATAATTTTATAAAAAAGGAGTGCCAAACAAAATGGATATCCAAAATCATTTAGCTAAAGATGGACAAACAAGTATCCGAGAAATGATCCAAGAGAAAAGAAAGAAACGTCGTGTAAAAGAAACTTTTGAAAAACTCATTCCTAAATTTCTTCTAGCACTTGCGATGGTTTCGATTTTAACAACAATTGGCATTGTGTTTACATTGCTCTCCGAAACGATTGAGTTTTTTAAAAGAGTTCCTATGACAGACTTTTTCACTGGAACTGTTTTAAAACCACTCAGTCAAACACCTGAGTTTGGTGTACTTCCTTTAATTATGGGAACAGTAACATCCTCTATTATTGCTTTATTTGTTGCAGCACCAATTGGACTGATGTCTGCTATTTACTTAAGTCAGTATGCTTCAGAGAGAGTTCGAAAGATTTTTAAGCCATTACTTGAATTATTAGCAGGAATTCCAACGATTGTATACGGATTTTTCGCTTTTACATTTGTCACACCTTTGCTACGCGAGTTCATTCCAAGCCTGGAAGCGACAAATATTTTAAGTCCTGGAATTGTGATGGGGGTCATGATTATTCCGATGATCGCTTCTTTATCTGAAGATGCGATGAGTTCAGTCCCAAATGCAATGCGTGAAGGCGCCCTTGGATTAGGTGCGACAAAACTTGAAGTGACACGAAAAGTTGTCATTCCAGCAGCTTTGTCGGGAATTATCGCTTCATTCGTACTTGGAATTTCACGCGCAATCGGCGAAACAATGATTGTGACAATCGCAAGTGGAAGTACGAAAAACTTTACATTAGATGTCACACAGTCAATGCAAACGATGACCGCTTATATTGTTGAAGTTACGGGCGGGGATGCTTCAACTGGCTCCACTGTTTATTACAGCTTATATGCCGTTGCAATGACTTTATTTATTTTCACATTACTCATGAATATTCTTGCGAGAAAAATTTCTCAGAAGTTTAGGGAGGAATATTAAGATGGATCAAGCTCAAGAACAAAAAATAACGCGGAGAATTAACTTTCGAATCGTTAAAAATAAAATGGCGAGTGGTGTTTTTCTAGCAGCAACTTTATTTGGATTAGTTGTACTAGCCATGCTCATTTACCGCGTTGTAGCAGATGGTATCGGTTGGCTCAATATGGATTTCATTACAGGTAAGCTTTCTACACAACCTGAACGTGCGGGTATTATGGGTGCAATTCTAGGAACATTTTGGCTCATGCTCGTCGTCACGCCTGTAACAATGTTTTTAGGCATTGGTACAGCGATCTATTTAGAACTTTACGCAAAAAAAGGACGCTTGCAAGCTTTTATTCAAACGAATATTGCTAACCTAGCGGGGGTTCCTTCGATTGTTTACGGCTTACTAGGATTGACTGTTTTTGCTCGTGCAATGAATCTCGGGAACGTTGCCTTAGCTGGTGGATTAACAATGTCTTTACTTATTCTTCCTATCGTAATCGTCGCAAGTCAAGAAGCTTTACGTGCAGTTCCAGGATTTTTAGGCGAAGCTTCTTATGGAATTGGTGCGACAAAATGGCAAACAATCCAAAACGTCATTTTACCTGTTGCTTTACCGAGTATTTTAACAGGCGCAATTCTTTCGTTATCACGTGCGATTGGTGAAACTGCCCCGTTAGTTGTCATTGGAATTCCGGCACTTTTAATTCCTTTTCCGGGAAGTATTTTCGATAAATTTACGGTGCTACCAATGCAAATTTATTACTGGACAATTGACTCATCTTTAACGGCAGAATACGCAAACTTAGCGGCTGCTACGATTATTGTCTTGTTGCTTTGCTTACTTCTATTAAACTCAGCGGCAATTATTATTCGTAATAAGTTTCAGAAGCAGTTCTAAGCTGCCCTGCGCTTTGCTGGGGCGTCAATGGTTGTGTGGTTTAGTGTAGGGATGCGGAGGCTTGCTGAAGTTGTCTGTTTCATTCAAGGGTACCGGGCAAAAAAAACCAAAAGGGAGCACGACAAGCAAACTAAACATACACACAAACAGGAGGCGTCCAATAGCAATAGCTATTGGACAGCCTCCCTTTTATTATTCATCACTACCGCGGTAACGTTTATATGGCAATGTATTCCATGTTCGATAGCTTAAATTCTCTTGATCTAACACTTTTGGGATATCTTCTAATACTTTTTTAGCGACTTCCAGTTCACGGATTGATTCGGCTTTATCTTGGTATAAAAACTCGTCTGAAGCTTTTTCCGGTGCTTGTGCAACTTTTTCTTCCAAGTCCTGAATGACCATTTGCTGATGACGATGAAGTGATTCTCTCGCCTCCGTAATCCATAATGGCTGTAAACTACGATTTACATCGCCGACTTTACTAAACTCATCAAAGACTTCTTGATAAATTCGGCTCGCATTCGATCGCACATCTAAATTCGCAGCTTCTAAATCCAAATTGGTCATTTCTTCAATCGTTAAAGATTTGACACGCTTATGCCCACCGAGACGTGTATGTTCTAAATAGAATGGGAACATACTCTTAATCGTTTTTCCAACTGCTGAAATCGCTTCCCCGTCTGCGTCAACACCTTTCGGCTGAATGCCTTGCATCGCTACTCTCGCAGACTCTGGACGTACAATTTCTTTTGGCGGCATAATGCCATGACGAAGCATTTCCCGAATTCCCGTTCCTGAAATATTAATTTGATATTGTTGATCATGCGGGCAAGTTTGAGCTGTTGCTGGGCTTGCACATCTTGTACAATAAAATACTTCATGGAAAAGTCGCACATCGATGCCAAGCTCTTTCGGATCAAACTCATCGAAAATGCTATGGCTCGCATACTTATCATAATAATCGCCAATTCCCGCATGATCTCGCCCAATTAGCGCATGCGTACAGCCATAATTTTTCATAATTAACGCATGCAAAACGGTTTCTCTCGGTCCTGCAAAAATATAGGTTACGCGTAATGCTGACAGAATTGAGCGGTCTTTAGGATAATAAGTATCCAATACAGTTCGGTAAGCTAGCATACGGAATTCATGACGCGTATACTCTCTTTTTGCCATCTCAACTAATGGCTGGAGAAGTAAACCGTCGATTTCTTCCAACGCATTTTTATGAATATATTCATGTCCACGATGAAGCGGATTCGCCCCTGTAATAAACCCTGCGACTGAACGAAACTTTTTCTTTTCATAGAACTCATGCCATGTATCTTTTGGTTCCAATCGTAATTTTTCAAACGGTCCCCAATCGACGCGGTTTAGTAATTGAATTGGACCCGCCAATGCTGTATCGCCCATTCTTCTATAAATCGAATCGACGCCCGGATGATTTCGGTCCACTGTCCCAAACAAATTTGAGGCTCTATATTCTTTATCATAATCAAAAATATCATCCAAATGCATCGTTGCAATGATTTGGTTCTTTTCATCTACCAAGGCAATATCATCACCAATAGACAATGCTTTTAAAACTTCTTCATTGCGCTTACCAATCGGCGCAAAACTTAATGGCACAGGCCAAATTAACCCGTTATCAAGTCTTCCAGTCGTCAAAACTGACTTATAATCTACTTCATTCATAAACCCTTCATTAGGTGATAAAACACCTGTTGCAATCATTTCAACAGTAATAATTGCTTCCATGTCGATCATAATTTTCGGCAGATGTTCTGCTTTCGCCAGTTCTTCTTCACGTTCTTTCCCTTTTAACACCTTATTGACTAACTTTCCTCCATGCGGTTGTTGCGGATAATTTTCGAAATTAATCTTTTCTTCAACAGTTGTTTGTTGCGTCATCGTTTATCCCCCTTGTCAATATTAACTTTTTTTAGAACGATAAAAAAATTAATGCGAGCTGCCTAACGAAGTTTTAAAACGCTTGCACTGAGGTCAATCTTCCAATAACTTATCACATTAACTTGAATACATCAAATATTCTATTAACTTTATCTGTATAACTTTTTTTTCGACATTTTGCGCAAGTTGCAAATCAATTACATACAAAAAGCAGCCTCCCAAAACTTACTTTCAGCTCGGGCAAGCTGCTAAATAAAAAAGACCTCCATTAATGATATCAATTTGTATATTCGCCTCATATTGCTCGGCTAATGCTTGTTGTTCGATTTGATAACGTTCTGGTTTATCTGTCGTATCTTCGTAAAAATAATCTAGAATCATTTTTTCTTTTTCCCATCTTTGCTTCGCTTCTTCTGCCCATGTATGATCGTCTTTTCGAATAACATTTTCTAATATTGCATCCAATCGATCAACCGCATTTTCAGGTTTAATCGTATACGGTAAACAAAATGTATGCTTAGGAATTTCGGTTTGTAAGGAACGTGTCAATAAACTTTCTTGAAAATCTTTTAACACTTCGCCCGTCATTAAATTCATCCCGAGCGAATAAATAAACTCTTTCGTCTGATGACTATAATAAGAAACTTTATAATTGATAATCACCCATGGCGTTAAAATCGTTTCGACACCTGATTTCCCTACTTCGTACATTCGAACGACAGCACCCATTTCATTCATCAGTGAAAATATTTGCGAAAGTCTCGGAGAACCTGCATGAATGACTTCTCCTGTAATTTTCTCGGTTAATTCATTTTTATTTGTAATAAATGTTAATTGCGCTGGAATAGGCTCATCACCAGTCGCTTCAATATATTGCCAATAATAAGGCCGATTCATCATTTTTTTATCCATTTCGACCGTTAATTGAACGATTAAATAATGGGCATGATCACTTAAAATTGGACAGTCATTTTCCTTAAAAAAACTTTGTAAATAATGGTGTATTTTTTGAGGATACATCGAAAACTTCCTTTACCCATTCATTTTCCTTACGTCTTGTCTTTTATTTACATAAGACAGTATGTCATCTAACTCACCGACTACTTTTTCAAAAACGCCAATCTTTTTATATAAGAGATTTAAAATATGGTCTTCAATTGTATTTTGAACGGCTAAATTATAAATATAGACATCTTCATCTTGTCCAATTCGATGGACACGACCAATTCTTTGCTCTAATTTCATCGGGTTCCACGGTAGGTCATAATTGATGACATGGCTACAAAACTGAAGGTTAATCCCTTCACTACCAGACTCTGTTGCAATGAGTACTTGTGCTTTTTGTTCAAATAATTGTTTCATCCAATCTCTTTTACTCTTGCTAAAACGACCGTTAAAAGGCACACTTGTAATCCCTTTCGAATACAAATAACTTTGCAAGTAGATTTGTGTCGCTTCATATTCTGTAAAAATAATGACTTTATCATTTGCTTTTTTTATAATGTCATAAGCTTTTTCTGCTTTTGAATGATGTTGCAAGCTCATTAATTGCGTAATGACTCGATCAATTTCAGCAATTTCTTCAGCATTTGTACATCTTTCTTTCATTTTCGTCAGTGTTAAACAAGTCGCTTCCTTACTGCTACACATTTCTCTTTGAAGCGTAATCATTGAAAAGCTATGCGAGAAAATAGGTGATAGCTCTTTTAAATTGGAAATGCGCTCATAAGCAGCTTGCTCTTCTTTGGTAAATTGAATTGGATATACCTGCACTTGACGGCTTGTCCACTCCATTTCAGTATCTTGTCGACGATTTCTTACCATCACTTGATTGACCAATTCATGTAAAAATTCTTCCGCTTCATCATGTTGTTTATTTCCTTTAAATGCGGCTTGAAATGATTCATAATTCCCTAGATGACCCGGTTTTAACAAGGAAATTAAATGAAACAACTCGAATACATTATTTTGAATCGGCGTGGCCGTTAATAATAAACAAAACTTCTTTTTTAAGTTTTGAACGAATTGATAGTTTTTCGTTTGATGATTTTTC
The DNA here is from genome assembly GCA_947644645.1 of uncultured Sporosarcina sp. GTDB lineage: Bacteria > Bacillota > Bacilli > Bacillales_A > Planococcaceae > Sporosarcina. Next base: position 8,440 of record CANSAF010000011.1, read on the forward strand.
AATTTATGTGCTTCATCAATAATAATTAAGTCAAAATCCTCTGCATAAATTTGGTCGCGATAAGCTTCTCTTTTTGCCATATCAATGCTCATGACGACAATTTGGCAAGCATTTAAAGCATAGTTTTTTCGATAAGCAATTGCTGGGATATGGAATTTTTGATTTAATTCATCTACCCATTGATTGACCAAAGATGCCGGTGCTAAAATAAGTGCTTTTTTGACAAGTCCTCTCACTAAATACTCTTTTAAAATTAAACCTGCTTCTATCGTTTTCCCAAGCCCCACTTCATCTGCCAATATGGCTTTTCCATTCATCTTTTCAATGACTGTTTCCGCCGCTTCTAATTGATGGTCAAAAGGTTTTAAATTTGGTAGATGCTTCAACGCTTGTAAACCATGAAAATCAGAGATTAAATTTTCTTTTTCTATGTCGTAACTCATCGAATAAAAAAGCCATGAATCCCATTTTTCTTGATCATCTAAACGCTTTAAAAACTTTTCTTTCCAATCTGATGTTTTTTCGATACGCAGTGTAATCACCTTATTATGTCTGACTTTTTATCATTAGTATGGACAATCAATCTTAAAAACATACAAGAGGCTGTCCGATAGCTTCACTGTCGGACAGCCTCTTGTAATTTCATTTGCTATAAGGCAACATTTTCTCTGGATAATCTGTGAAAATGGCTTGAATACCGATTGCCTTTAATGCTTCAAGTTCATTCTCTTTATTCACAGTAAATATGCGTACTGGAACATTTTCTTCAATGAGTTCCTTCACAAAATCTCCCTTTGCAGATGGCTTATATAAATGCAATCCATCTGTTGGAACAACGCGCAAATAATTTAACGGCTCCACAAGTGTTTCCATAAATAATGCAGCTGTGACAAGCTCTGGCTGAAGTTGTTTGATTTTACGAATTGCTCCATGGTTGAAAGAAGAAATAATGACACGCTCTTCAAATCCATACTGACCGATTAACGCGACAACTTTTTCTTCCAATGCTTCATATGCATAAACATCAGATTTCAATTCAATATTAATTAGATGATTTGTGTTTACATACACTTGAAAAACTTCTTCCAAAGTTGGGATTGTTTCTCCTGCAAAATCTTGTGCAAACCAACTGCCATAATCATAACGCTTTAATTCTTCTAATGTCATCTCTTTAACGGGCCCACTACCATTAGAAGTTCGGTCAATGGTTTCATCATGAATAACGACAATTTCTCCATCTTTTGATAAATGAACGTCTAACTCTACGCCTTGAATCGGGAGTCTTGCAGCTTCCTTAAAAGCCGCAAGCGTATTTTCTGGATGTGTTCCTGAAGAACCTCGGTGAGCAAATATCTCCACTTGTACTTCCTCCTTCATATGATTATTGTTTCGTTTTATTGGCAATTTCCATTGCCCGATTTGTCCCCTTTGCTGCTTCATCTAATGCTTCTTGCGGATCTTTTCCTTGGTATAACTCTTCCAACGCTGTCACAATTTGCTGACGTGATTCCGGGAATACTGAAATAAGTGCGCCTTGTGTTGCAAGACCTGGCACTGTATCTTGTAATTGGTCAACTGTTACTTTAATTTGCGGTGTTTCTTCCCAAGCTTTTTGAACACTTTCTTCTTCATAAGCGGCTGGGTTAATCGCAAAATAACCTGTTTCTAAATGCCATTTCGCTTGAATTTCTGGTGTTGTTAAATACTTCATAAACTCCCAAGCTGCCTCTTGCTCTTTTTCTGAAATTCCTTTTGACATCCATAATGATGCACCGCCAATCACAACACCATTACGCTCTACATCATCAGCATAAGGAATGTAAGCAACACCCACTTCAAAAGGTGAGTTCGCAATCATATCCGCCACACCTGCTGATGAATCTAAATACATCGCAACTTTTTCAGTTGAAAATGCCGCTCGAATATCATCCCAATTCGTACCAAAGTTTCCAAATGTCCCTGCTTTATTCATCGTATCTAAGAAATTAAACACTTTTAATCCTTCTTCTCCGTTAAATAACGCTTCTGTCGCATCTCCCGAACGTCCATTCTCTTCATTGACGTAAAGACCGCCTTGCGTTGCGACAAGTTGCTCAAAGAACCAACCATATGTTAATAATGAAAATCCAGCCATCTCATCTGTTTTTAATTTTGCTGCCGCATCAATGACTTCTTGGAATGTTTCAGGTGCTTTTTCAGGATCTAATCCCGCTGCTTTAAAAGCATCTTTATTATAAACCATGACAGGTGTCGATGAGTTAAATGGCATTGAATAGAGCTCACCATCTACTTTATAATAATTTAAAATATTTTCTTCCAACTGCGATAAATCATAATCGTATTTTTCAATGAACGTATTCATCGGCTCTACAAAACCGCTATCTATCATATATTTCGTTCCTACTTCGAAAACTTGTGTAATCGCCGGTGCATCTGGCGTGCCTCCTACACTGCGTAACTTTGTTAATGATTCTTCATACGAACCCTGGAACTCGGCTCTTACGACAAATTCATCTTGTGACTCGTTAAATGACGCAACGATATCATCCAAAGACTCTTGCCCAGATCCCGTCATCGCATGCCAAAACTCTATTTCCGTTTTCCCCTCACCATTCTCACTTGCATCATTCTTTTCTCCCCCAGAGTCACTGTTCGTACAAGCTGCAAGCATTAGCACACTGACGATGAACAATAAAAATAATTTCATATTGATAAACTTCTTCACATTTAACACATCCCTTTTTTTATTTTAAAGCCCCTTGTGATAAACCTTTTTGTAATTGTTTTTGACCTAAAAATAGTAATAATAAGGTTGGAATAATGACGACAATAACACCAGCCATTACAACGCCCCATTCTGTTGCAGTTTCTTGTGATTGCAATTGTTTCAAACCAATCTGCACGGTACGTACGGAATCATTTGTTGTAATCAATAACGGCCATAAATACATATTCCAAGTCGTTAAAAAACCGTAAGCGCCTAATGTAACTAGGCTTGTTTTAGATATTGGTAAAATGACTCTACGGAAAAAAGCAAAACGACTAATCCCCGCAATTCTCGCTGCTTCATGTAATTCAACTGGAATCGTTTTAAAATGCTGTCTTAATAAAAACGTCCCAAATGCTAATGCAAAAAATGGAAATGTTAATCCTTGATATGTGTTTAACCAGTCTAACTTTTGAATGATGAAGAAATTCGGAATCATCGTCGCTTCCCACGGGATCATCATTGTGGAAATAAATAAGTAAAACACAAAATTACTGCCGCGAAACGGTAAAAACACAAATGCGTAAGCAGCTAAACTACATACGATTAATTGTCCCAACATGACGCCTGCCGAAACAATAAAGCTATTCAATAAATATTTCAGTAAAGGTAAACGTTCAAATACTTTACTGTAATTTTCAAATTGAATAGACTGCGGAAAAAAACGTCCTTGCATAATTTCCGGACCTGTCATAAAGGAAATCATCAATGCATAAATCACCGGAAAAAACACGATAAATGATGTGACAATTAATAAGCTGTATAATCCAATCTTTTTTGGAAGGCTCATTGTCATTGATAATGCACCTTCTTTTCTCCAAATTTAAATTGTAAAACCGTAACAATTAAAATTAAAATAAATAAAAATACTGCTTGTGCACTTGCTGTTCCAAATTGATAATTCACAAATGCTTCCCGGTAAATCGAATACACGATTAAATTGGTTGACTGGGATGGTCCACCTTTCGTCAAAATATCAATTTGTCCGAATGATTGAAACGCGTTAATCAATGAAATCGTAATAATAAAAAATAAAGTCGGGGATAACATCGGAATTGTGATGCGTCTTAATCTGTAAAAATAACCCGCGCCATCGATTCGAGAACTTTCATAAAGATGTTCGTCAATATTTTGCAAACCACCGAGTATAATTAAAAATGAAAAACCAAGATTCATCCAAATTGTTGATAGAGAAACAGAAAACAAAGCCCACTCCGGATCCAGTAACCACTGGATTTGAGGGATATTGACGACACTTAGTAATCGATTAAACATGCCGATACTTGGGTGAAAAAGGAATAACCAGACGACTGAAGATGCTGCGACTGAAACACCCATTGTCGATGAATAGATCGTTCGAAAAAAGCCAATTCCTTTTAATTTTTCATTGGCTAATAATGCTAAAAATAAGGCAATGATAATTCCAATCGGCACAGTATATAATACGAATAAGCCAGTTGCTTTCATGCTATTCAAAAACTCAGGTGACTGGAGTAAATAAGCATAATTATCAAAGCCAACATTTAACACTGCTTTTCCAGACTGATCCGTTAAGTAAAAACTTAAATAGATCGTTCGTAACATCGGATAAAAAATAAAGACTGAAAACAATAAAACAGAAGGTAAAAGATATAAAATTGCTGTGCGTCCATTTGCCGATTTTGCCCACCAACCATTTTTCACTTCGGTGTTCATAAGCGCACCTCATCTTGCAATGTATAACTCCCCACATTTGAGGGTTTCTTAATTAACCGTTCTGTTTCGCCGTCAAATACACATAATGCGTCAAAATCGATTTCTAGTGGAATGATATCGCCAATTTTGATTTGCCATTGTCCACTCCATTTAACCGACCATTCTTTCTGTCCAATCTGAAAAGAGAAAACTGTTTCATTCCCTAATACCTCAACATTTGTTACTTTTACATCGACTTTGTTCTTAGGAGCCGTCTCTTCTTTTGCAATTTGTAAATGTTCTGGGCGAATACCAATCGTTAATAGTCGATTTTCAAATGCTAAACAATCTTCAGACGTAAGTGCGAGAGAAAATTTCTCTTCGATGATTAATTCATTTGTTTTTGGATTCACTTTTGCATTGGCTAAATTCATTGCCGGTGAGCCGACAAATGTTGCAACAAAAGGATTCGCTGGATAATTATAAATATCAATCGGTTTTCCAACTTGTTGAATTTCCCCTTTATGCAAGATCATAATGCGATCTCCCATCGTCATCGCTTCTACTTGATCATGGGTAACATAAATCATTGTCATATTCAGCTCTCTTTGAATACGTCTTAATTCAGAACGCATTTGTGCACGCAACTTTGCATCTAAATTTGAAAGTGGCTCGTCCATTAAACAAATTGGGGCTTCACTGACAATGGCACGTGCTAAAGCAACACGCTGTCTTTGCCCACCTGAAAGCTCTCTAGGTTTTCTTTTTAAATAATCTGTTAATCCCAGCATTTCTGCTGCATCGGCTACACGTTTTATTTGAACGTCTTTCTTTATTTTTTTAACATCCAATCCAAAAGCAATATTCTGCTCAACTGTTAAATGTGGATACAATGCATAGTTTTGAAACACCATTGATAACTCACGTTTATTAGGCGGCAAATGATTCGCAACTGTTTCACCAATTTTTAAAGTGCCACCCGTAATTTCTTCGAGCCCTGCAATCATCCGAAGCATTGTACTTTTCCCGCATCCCGATGGTCCAACAAGTACAAAAAATTCTCCTGGCTCAATCGTTACATTAATATTTGATATGACATTATCCGTTTTATTATAGCTTTTCGAGATATCAACCAATTCTACTTTTTTCACATGTAAACTCCTCTCATTACTATCAAATCAATGATCGTAACTAAATTCATTTTTATCTTACATGGAATTTTATTTTTTTCTTTACTTTTCCAGATTTTTAACAAATGCTTTACAAAACTTGGTTAACCATTTTACCAATAAACCTCGACACAATAACATTCGTGCTTACTTTTTCTAAATGCCTTATTTACAATTCCTTAATATCATATGTACAAGCAATTAAATGTAGAATGCAAAAAAACTCTCCAGCAAATCGCTGAAGAGTTTTCTTAGTTAGTCAACTACAATATCTGTTTCAATTTTATTCGCTTTATTTGATTTTGCTTTCCTAAAGAACCAAATGATGAAAATAACCATCATCGGAATGCCTGCGATAAACGAAACATTCAAATCTAAATTGAAACCAATTTTTTCGGATAAAATATAAACAAATACCATATAAGTAATGAAAATCGCTGGTACTAATGACACGATATATTTTTTGCCTTTAATATACAAATACATCGTCGCAATCCATAATGCAATTCCTGCTGTTGCTTGGTTTGCCCATGAGAAATAACGCCATAAAATATTAAAGTCAATTTGTGTCAATAGAGCTGAAACTGCAAATAATGGCAGTGCAATTAATAATCGTTTGCCAACTTTCTTTTGATCCATTTTAATGTAATCTGCAATAATCGAACGTGCCGCTCTGAACGCTGTATCTCCTGAAGTAATCGGTAACACAATTGCACCAAGAACAGCGAGCGTTCCACCAACTGCACCTAATAATGTCATGGACACTTCATTTACTACCGCTGATGGTGTACCCGAATTGATCATTTCGTTTAATGTTTGTCCATCGAGTAAGCTCATCGCCGCTGCCGCCCAAATCATTGCAATGACAGCTTCTGCAATCATCATGCCGTAAAATACATAGCGTCCTTCAGATTCTTTTTCGACCGTTCTAGAAATAATCGGTGATTGCGTCGCATGGAATCCTGATAACGCACCACAAGTAATCGTAAAGAATAAAATCGGGAAAATTGGTACATTTTCTGGATGCATATTTGCCAATGATAATTCTGGAATTGTGTAATCAGAAAACAATAATGTAACACCAACACCCAATGTACCTAATAATAAGACTGCACCAAAAATCGGGTAGAAACGTCCGATGATTTTATCAATCGGTAAAATCGTTGATAAGAAATAATAAATAAAAATAATCGTAATTAAAATGCCGACTGCCACTTTACCATTTAATAAAATTGCTAATAAAGAAGCTGGCGTTGTGACAAATACCGTTCCAACAAGCAATAAAAGCAATAGCGCAAAGACGTTTACAATATGCTTACTCACTGCGCCTAAAAACTTTCCTGCCAATTCAGGAATATGCGCACCTCGATTTCGAATCGAGATCATGCCTGTTAAATAATCATGAACAGCTCCTGCAAAAATAGAACCGACCACAATCCATATAAATGCGACTGGACCAAATAACGCCCCCATAATTGGACCGAAAATGGGACCTGTCCCCGCAATATTTAATAATTGAATCAATGCGTTTTTATGTTTATTCATTGGCACATAGTCAACACCGTCACTATTTTCATAAGCAGGCGTTCTACGTGTATCATTTGGTTCAAATACCTTCTCAATGAATTTTCCGTAAATTAAATAACCAAAAACTAATAATATGATAGATATCGCAAAAGTTAGCACATCTATGCCCCTTTCTACTAAGTTCTTAAAGTTTAATGCAACCGCTTTCAACGGACCGTATTCTAGTATACTTTAATGTCACAAAACTGTCACGTTAATTTTACAAAAAAAGAGAGTTATTAGTACAATCCATAGTAGGATTTTTCTAATAACTCTCTTTTAAAAGATTATACTGTTTCTAAAACCTTATTTTCCGCAAGCTCCGCCTGTCCATTCGACGCATCACATAACTCAAGCATTTCTGCTGTTGATTGATGTAATTCATTGAAAAATGATTCATTTTCCAATAGCGATACGCCGTATGAAGGAATCATTTCTTTAATTTTCGGTTCCCATTCTTGTAAATGTTGTGGGAAACATTTTTCAATTACTTCAAGCATGACATGTACAGCTGTCGAAGCACCTGGTGATGCACCTAATAATGCAGCGACAGAGCCATCCGCTGAACTGACAACTTCAGTTCCAAATTGCAATGTCCCTTTACCGCCTTTTTCGGTATCTTTAATCACTTGGACACGCTGCCCTGCAACAACCATATCCCAATCTTCTAATTTCGCATTTGGAATAAACTCTTTAAGTTCTTCAAGTCGCTTCTCTTTTGACAACATTAACTGTTGGATTAAATACTTCGTTAAAGACATTTCCTTTACGCCTGCCGCAAGCATCGTCGTAATATTATTCGGCTTAATCGAAGCAGGTAAATCAAGCAATGATCCTTCTTTTAAAAATTTTGGCGTAAATCCTGCAAATGGACCGAATAATAATGATTTCTTTCCATCAATAAATCTTGTATCTAAATGTGGCACAGACATCGGCGGCGCCCCAACCGCAGCTTTCCCATATACCTTTGCATGGTGTTGACGAATCACTTCTGGATTATTACAAACCATAAATAACCCACTTACTGGGAATCCGCCAATATGTTTACTTTCTGGAATACCTGTTTTTTGTAAAAGTTGTAAACTTCCGCCCCCAGCACCGATGAATACAAATTTAGCACAATGCTTCTCTACAACACCTGTCACAAGGTTTTTCACCGTTACTTCCCATCGACCATCATTTGTTCTTTTAATCGTTTGCACATTATGCTGATTGTGTAAAGCAACATCTTGCACTTGTAAATGATGGAAGAGTAAACGTGTTAAAGCACCAAAATTTACATCTGTTCCAGAATCGATTTTAGTTGCTGCGACTGGATTATTCACTTGTCGATTTTCAAACATTAGCGGCATCCACTCTGCTAATTGACCAATGTCATCGGAAAACTCCATTCCTTTGAAAAAATGCGTCTTTGAAAGCGCTTCAAATCGTTTTTTCAAAAACTGAACATTATCTTCTCCATGCACATAACTCATATGTGGCAATGGCATAATAAAATCTTTTGGGTTCGAAATCAGTCCACGATCAACTAAATAAGCCCAAAACTGTCGCGAAAGTAGAAATTGTTCGTTAATTTTCAATGCTTTTGAAATATCAATAGAACCGTCTTCTTTTTCAACTGTATAATTCAATTCACAAAGCGCTGCATGCCCCGTTCCAGCGTTGTTCCACTCATTTGAACTTTCTTCCCCTGAATCTGCCAACTTCTCAAACACCGTCAATTTCCAATCAGGCGCTAACTCTTTTAATAACATCCCAAGCGTTGCGCTCATGATACCCGCACCAATTAAAATCACATCTGAATTCTTTTGTTCGTTATTCATTTTCACCCAACCTCACACCCTATATTTTAAAAACCTTACATACTTGCTTTTCTGCAACATTTTTTACTTCTTCTTACTATTATAGGATAATTTCTCCCCAATGAAAACTAATCTTTTGAAATTAATAATAATCCTAGTATTTTCCGAAGAATAAAAATAAAATAACCATCTTAAAACTCAATCCTATAGGTCGTTAATCGTCCCACAATTACTCTTTTTATCATATCATTATTTGTTAAAAAAAGGGAGGATAATTGAAAAAAGAAGCGTCCAGAAAGTCCAATCAACTTTCTAAACACTTCTGTTTTTATTCTGGCTGAAACTTACTGCTTTCTTCTACTAACCATTTAATCGTTTCTACATCTAGCGGGATATTCACTTTATCCGTAATAACCCCTTTGGCGTTGATCATATAGGTTGTTGGATAAACCATGACATCATATAAATCCTTCGCCTCGCCTTTTTCATCCATTAAAATTGGAAACGTCAATCCATGTTTATCAACAAATTCTGGAACTTTTTCTTCGCTTCCTCTTTCAAGTGTTGTCATATTCACTGCCAAGATTTCAATATTATGTTCTTCTTTAAACTCTTGATAATACGTCTCCATATGCGGCATTTCTACACGGCATGGTGGACACCAAGAAGCCCAGAAATTTAGCATAACCATTTGTCCTTTATAATCGGATAATTTAACAGTTTCACCAGATAAAGACGTTAATTCAAAATTTGGCGCCTTTTGTCCAATTTCAAACCCTGCTTCTACCTCTAAACTTTCATCTACAATATTTTCTGGCAAATCATCAATATTGCCACTTTCATATTCTGCAAATTCGCCTTGATCAGCACCTTTTAAGTTCGTAAATAATGTAATACTTACCATCGAAATTAAAAGCAAGCCAGCAATGACGAACATGATTATTCTTAATGTTTTCATTTAAATTTACTCCTTATCTTCCAAATAAGTACAATCGCCCACTGTTGTTACCTACTATGTTAATATACTTCACAATCCATTTGGAAGCCAATTATGACAATTATCGTAAGGGTGGCTGTAAAAAAAGTTAAAGTTCGTAACTTTTTTTACGCCCGCGGTTTTGGATTTGGTTACTTTATGTTATTTTCTCTAGATTTTGTGTTCGTTGCAGATTCGCGTGCAAGCAGAATAAACCGAACTTCCAGTTAATTGAATTTTATGTTATATTTGATTTTACAGATAAATAGTGGGGTGATTTTTATGGTGGGACAAATGAGTGAAGTTGTAGATAAAGTTTATAAAGCCTATGAAACACAAGAACCGATTGAATTTATTCGACATGATTATACAATCGATGAAAAAACGGCTTATTCCATTCAAGATGAGCTTGTGGAAAAACTCAGCAACTTATACGGGGCTAAAATTACAGGTTATAAAGTGAGTATGACGAGTAAAGAAACACAAGCAATTGCGAATACGGATGAGCCAGCTTACGGAACAATCCTGTCAACGCAAGTGAAACAAAGTGGGGAGAATATTGAACTTTCCTCTTTATTTGCGCCATTGATCGAACCGGAAATTATGTTTATATTAACGGATGATTTATCAGCAAACGCTGATGCAGAAGAGATTTTACAAAAAAGTAAAATTTGTGCAGGACTGGAAATACCCGATGCACGTTATAAAGATTGGTTTCCAAATTTCTCCTTAGCCGATTTACTCTGTGATAATACTGCAACTGGGCTGATTACTTTATCAGAACCAATTGCTCCTTTATCTATGGAAGAATTCACGAATATTCAAATGGAATTATTTCATAATGGGGAAAAGATTAGTGAAGGAATTTCTTCTGCCGTACTCGGAAATCCTGTTTCTGCCGTTGCATGGCTATCCGAAAAATTAGCGAAGCAAAATAAAACGCTAAAGAAAGATATGATCATTTCTTCAGGCACATTTATTTCACCGCTCGTTGCAGAAAAAGGGACTTATCAAGTAAAATATTCTTCTGTTGGTGAAGTTGAAGTAACTTTTGTATGAGGCTGTCCAATGATTGGACGCCTCTTTTTTCTACAGAAAACACCTTTTATTTGCCCCTTCAATCATACTATGAAAAGATTTTAAATAACTCATGAAAGAACGGTGGTCAGATATTTAATGGAAAATAATCAAACATTCGATTTTAAAAAGAATATACCTATCCTTGCCGTCTTACTATCAGGGGCATTTATTACGATTTTAAACCAAACTTTATTAGCAACCGCTTTACCGCCAATTATGATTGACTTTCAAGTAACTGAAAATACCGTTCAGTGGCTTCAATCCATTTTCATGCTTGTCAATGGCATTATGATCCCAATTACTGCATTTTTAATTGGCAAATTTACAACTCGGAAATTATTTATTTTTGCGATGAGTTCTTTTGCAGTCGGTACACTTCTCGCAGCCATTACACCTTTTTTCTCACTGTTATTAGTCGGAAGAATTTTACAAGGTGCAGGCGCAGGGATTATGATGCCGCTTTTACAGACGATTATGTTCCTTCTATTTCCGGTTGAACAAAGGGGACGTGCGATGGGCATGTTTGGGCTTGTGATTGCCTTTGCACCCGCAATTGGCCCAAGTTTATCGGGCTATTTAGTCGATCATTATCCATGGCGTAGTGTGTTTTATGTCGTTTTACCAATTGCAATTGTCATTATTATTTCCGCTTATTTCATCTTAAAAAATATAACACCTTTAACGGATCCTAAAGTCGATTATTTTTCTATTATTTTATCAACACTCGGATTTGGGGGGCTTCTTTATGGGTTTAGTATTGCGGGAAGTGCTGGTTGGGGAAGTGTTAGCGTCTTAATTTCTTTAATCGTTGGAAACATTACGTTAATTATGTTTATCACTCGACAATTAAAACTTGAAACACCTATCTTGGAATTCAAAATTTTTTCCTACAGATTATTTACGTTAACAACCGTGCTCGGAATGATTATTTTTTCAGCAATGATTGCCTCGACAGTCATTTTACCTTTGTATATGCAAATTATGCTTGGCTATAATGCCTTTCATTCTGGACTTATGCTTCTACCAGGCGCAATTGTCATGGGTGTGATGAATCCAATCACTGGTACATTATTTGATAAATACGGCGCGAAATGGTTGCTACGAATCGGACTCTTCTTAGCAACAGTGACAACATTTATGTTCTCGAATCTTTCCGTAGAAACTTCTTTTCTTTATTTAGCTGTCTTAAACGCGATTCGAATGTTAGGGATTTCCATGGTCATGATGCCCTCGACAACACTCGGGCTCAATCAGCTTCCGAAGCAACTGATTTCCCATGGAACGGCTATGAATAATACACTGCGGCAAATTGCAGGTGCAGTCGGAACCGCAATTCTCGTGACAGTGATGACAACAACTTCACTTGATAATGGCACCGTTTCCGGCGCAATCCAAGGTGTGAATACCTCTTTCCTCATTACAGGATTTGTGCTAGCTGGCGGACTGATCTTATCTTTCCGAATTAACGACCAGAAAACTGCATGAATCATTTTGTGTACCTGAGCAATCTACTATTGAACAGGTACACTTTTTTCAAGAGAAATCATATTCCTTTAATATATTTTCCAATTTTAAAGCAAGGCCAATATTGCCTTTAATCTTCAATTTTCCCATCATAAATGCAGCCGTTGAATTTAAATCTCCTGCTAATAATTTTTTAAAATGTTTCACACTCATTTTTAATGCACAATCGACTTCACCAGGATCTCCTTGAATAATTTCAAACACCCCATCTGAAAATTTCAGACCAAATAATTCTCCTTCCAAATCAAAAGAATATGTCGCATTCAGCCCTTCAATTGGCTTTAAGTTTCCAGATAACTGCTCATCAATCGCTTCCCAAACTTCATTTAACCCCATTGTCGTCAGTTCCATTTTCAATCTCCTTTTCAAATGAATGATTATTCAGTCATTATACCAATCTTCTTCCTCTTTTGGCAATATGAGTGTGGGGATTCTTTATAATTTAATTGGGATTAACTAAAGTGACGTGAGAATTACCTAAAGTTCGGCGTTAATTCACTAATGTTTTGCGGCTATTGCCCAAAGTTCGGCAATAATTCACTAATGTTTCGCGATGATTACCTAAAGTGGCGGCGATTCACTCAATCACCCCAAAAAAAGGTTGCACAGGAAGCGTTAAACATCCTGAACAACCTCATCTTCCGGTTTCTTCGCCAAATTCATCACAACAACGCCTGCAATGATAACAATCAAACCTAAAATATTCACTCCTGATAATGCTTCTTTAAAAAATAACACACCTGCTAATCCTGCACCTGCAGTACCAAGCCCCGCCCAAACACTATAAGCTAAACTAAGTGATAATGTTTTAAGTGCCAAGACTAATAATGTAAAAGATAACCCGAAGAAAATGATCAACAAAATACTCGGCAATAACTTAGTGAAACCCGCAGATAGCTTCAACATTGTTGTGCCCGCAACTTCAAATAGAATCGCGCCCGCCAGATATAACTTATTATTTAATTTTCCACAAATAAAAACCACTGTGATTAAGACTTCCATCTTAACTACAGTGGTTTTAAAGTGTTTGGCTCCTCTTAGCAAAAAGCTTTTTCTTGATCTTCAAATAGTTTTCCATCTCGAAAATTAAATAAAATAAGTTTGCGCGGATTTCAAATTCTTCTCTTGTTTGTGGTAATGCTGTTTTTCGAATTTCTTTTTGCAGTTCGGTTAATTCATCTAAAAATTTATCTGTCGTATTTCCAGAATGAACATTTTCACTGAGACTCTCCAAAAACTCCGCAAACATTTCTTTCTGCTTCACATGTAACTCTACTGCAGAAAAAACAGCAATAATTCTCATCATATGTTTCAACAATTCCAACTGATCTTCCCGCATTTCAAGATAATAATAATCTTTATTTTGCTTGCGCATGAAATGATTTTCAACATCTTGAATCGCAATACTTTTTCCTTTATTAATTAAGTCTTCCGCTTCATATATTTCCTTGCCATCCCAATTTCTATATGGATCCCTTAAATGCGCTGCAAATTCCAAAAGAATGACTTCAAATTTTTGTTCAATGATACGCTTAGATTTCTCAATATCTTGTTTAAAATTCGGCATAAAACTATTAACGAGAATAGCAATTCCCATGCCAATGGAAATGATATATAATTCATTTAAAAACATCGACAAGTTCGCATTTTGTACCACATACACATGTAAAACAACGACCATACTCGTCACAAATCCCGCCTGAATTTTTAACTTCATCAGAATTGGCACAAACCCTAAAATAAACAAAGTAAAAACAAGTGGATGATACCCTAACACTTCAAAAAATAAAGCACCAATGACCAAGGACAAAAGAGAAGCAAAAAACTTATCCTTCATCGTAATCAACGTCTTTTTCTTCGTCTTTTCAATACACATAATGACAATAATTGCAGAAAACGTTGCAAACTCCAAATCTAATAAGCTCGAAAGCCAAATCGCAAGCCCAGCCCCAATTGCCGTTTTAATCGTCCGATAGCCCATGCCTTTCACGCAGTGTCCACCTACTTTCTTATGATACTTATCTTTAGTTTACCATGTAGAATTAGAATACTCATACACACTTTTAAAATACAGTCAATTCAAACATTCCTTCTGAGCTAAGCAATATTTTCCCACTAATTGCTTCAATAGCTAAAAACCCGATTCAATCATTTTACGATTGAATCGGGAATTTTTATTTTACCTTCTCTGCTGGATGATGTTGAATCGCTACTTCAAAGATTGATAGTTCATTACCTAAAATCGGACTTTCTTCTTTCTTTTCACTGTTTTTTTGTGCATGCGCTTTTTCAAAATTTCTATGCGCTAACCATTGTTCGAAAAACGAACGATCCTCCCATGTTGTACAAATCTTTAACTCATCATACTCTGGACTATCCAACTTCTTTAACACTTCCATCAAAATAAAACCTTCAAATGTATGAACTGCTTTTACTTCGCGAAAACGCGCCAACACCTCATCTACTCTACCTTTTTTAATTTGAATCACATTTTCTACTGTAATTTTCATTGTACTTCCTCCAATTTTGTAATTGATTGTAAATAATCATAAACATCTTTTGCTTGTTCTTTCCCCATTCTCGCATGATGAATTAAAGGAATGCCATGTGGACCAGGTGCATTTATTGCATTCGGCTGTACAGCTAATATTGATTTCACAACTTCTAATTCTCCTAACATGGCTGCTGTGTAAATATCCATGCGTGCGCCGCGTTCTAATAACCATTCAGCAATGTCTCGATTGCCAGTATGTGCCGCAGCACCAAGACCACTTTCCCAATCATCTCCTCCCCAGTTCATCACCGCATTAACAAGCCCCGGTTCTAAATTCACCAATGCTTTTACTTCCTCAAAATCTTTATGCGCTGCCATTACATAAGCTCTGACAAGCTCTTGATCTAATGCTTCTTGACTCATATAATCCCTTCTTTCGGTAATCTAATAGGTGTGAAAAATGTTTTTCCCTTTTCCTCATAAATATCTGCATCAATTTCAAAGATCGATTGAAACATTTCTCTGCATAAAACACATTGAGGGAGCCCGTCATATTGAATCTCACCATTTTTAAAGACAATCAGACGATCGCTATAACGTGCCGCTTGATTAATATCATGAAGAACCATCACAATTGTCATATTAAATTTTGCATTTAATTCTTTCACCAACTCCATTACTTCGAGTTGGTGAGCAATATCTAAAAACGTCGTCGGTTCATCCAGTAGAAGCACTTTCGGACGTTGAGCAACTGCCATCGCAATCCAAGCACGCTGCCTTTCACCGCCTGACAATGATTGAAGGAGTCGGTCTTTATACGTGCCTAACTTGGTAACATGCAAAGCCCATTGAACAATTTCTTCGTCCTCTCGCGACAACCTTCCATGCGCACCCCTATGCGGATATCTGCCGAATTCGACCAATTCTCCAACTGTTAAATCCAATTGGTGGTCTTGTATTTGTGGAAGCATCGCCAGTTTCTTTGCTACATCGATACTTTTCATCGTTTGAACCAGTTGCCCGTCAATGACAACCTCACCTTTTTGGGGCTTAATCAACCGGGATAAAACGCGTAAATACGTTGATTTCCCAGAACCATTTGGCCCTATGACACTCACAATTTCTCCTTCTTTAATATGAAGATCAATCTCATTTAATTGAAATGAATCTGAATGTTTAAATGATACTTTATCAGTTAGCAGCAAAGTCTTTCCCCCTTCGTTGAATCATATATAAGAAGAATGGTCCGCCTAAAAATGATAATAAAATACCTACAGGCAACTCAATCGGATCAAAAGCACTTCTCGCTACTGTATCTGCGAACACGACAAGAAATGCGCCGCCTAAAGCAGATGCCGGCAATAAATATCGGTAATCCCCACCAATTATAATTCTTAAAATATGCGGAACGACTAAACCAACAAATCCAATAAGACCAGCAACACTTACTGCAATTCCAGCTAAAAGCGTACTCAGTACAATTAAGAAAAAACGGCTTCTCTCTACGTTATGCCCCAGTAACTTTGCAACTTCATCACCTAGTCTTAAAATGCGAATATGACGAATTGCATATAATGAAAAGAGCACCGCAATCACCGCATAATAAATAACCATTTCAAATTGTTTCCAGCCAACACCAGCAATTCCGCCCGCTAACCAAGGCAAGACAGCCTGTACTCTTTCACTATATAAAAGCATTAATGCACTCATAACCGCACCAAGTACGGCATTTATTGCCACCCCGACTAAAATAATACGCATCGGAGAAGTGCCACCTTTCCACGACATCAAATAAATGACGAGCGCTGTAATAAAAGCACCTAAAAATGCCGCTAAAGGTAAAAACATAATATACGCCGGATAAATAATCATAATCGTAGTTGCCGCTAAACCAGCACCAGATGTCACACCAATAATCCCTGGATCTGCAAGTGGATTTTTCATAATTCCTTGTAAAATACTGCCTGACATTGCAAGGCACATCCCAACCAACATGCCAATTAACACTCTAGGGAAGCGTAAATCCCAGACAATCCTTCTTTCCAGCGTATTTTCATTGACAAAAATTCCATTCCATATTTCTTGTAAAGTAAACGACACTTGTCCAATCATTAAGCCTGAAATACAAGCAACAATCAGTAACACACTTAATGTAATCATGACGATCATTCTTTTTCTTGCCAAAGGATGTGTGCGTTTTGTTGTCATGTCCTGATTTACTGCAACCATTTATTTAACCGCCGAAAGACTTTCAACCATCACTTGTAGCGCTTCGCTTACTTGTGTTCCAGGGTTCGAACCAAATAAATGTGAAGGTAAAACGACAACATTTCCATTTTTAACTGCGTCTAAATTTTTCCAAGCCGCATTCTCACTCATTTCTTCTTCAAACGCAGCTTTCACCGCTTCAGGTTCACCATGTGTAATCAACATAATCATCTCTGGATTTCTTTCAATAATCTTTTCGATACTTAAACTAGCGTATTGTGGATAATTTTCTTCTTGTGTAAAGTCTGATGCAATATTTTCTCCACCCGCTTTTTCCAATAAATCACCCGATAATGAATTCGGCAATGCCGCTAAATAAGTACCCGGTGCACCGTAAACTAATAATGTTTTAACTGGTTCTGCTTTTTCTACTGCTTCAATCTCTTGTTGAATCTTTTGGATAACTTTCTCAGCATCTGCTTTCTTATCAAAAACTTCACCAAAATTTTCGATTGTCTTCAAAATATCATCAACTGAATTTGCTTGCGTATAAACAACTTTTGTTCCTTGTTCAGTAATATTTCCCGCATATTGCTGGAAGCTCAATGGCACTGCTAACACATCTGGATTCACTTCGGCAATTTTCTCGAAATTCGGTTGATGCGGATTTCCAATTTCTGTGATGCCCTCGATTTCTTGATCAACTGGACCACTTGCAGTCGGTCTTCCTGTTACATTCACGTCTAACCTGCGTAAAATATCTAAATCGCCTGAATTTAGTACTGCGATTGATTCCGGTGTTGTTTCAAAAATAACCGTTTCTCCTGATGCATCTTTTATTTCAACTTCCAACGACGTACTTTCTTCGACCTCTGGAGTTTCTGCGTTTGCATTTGCTCCTTTATTTTCATCTGTAGAATTTGCCTTTCCACATGCTGCAAGGACAAATAATACAGATAATACAATAAATAATAATGCTTTTCTCATTTCTCATCCTCCTTATTTTATTGAGAACAATTCTCAATTAACCTCATTCTAATTGATAGTGATTCTCATTGTCAATTAGAATTTGGAAATATTTCAATACAATACCTCTATGAAATTGAATAAACATTGATAAATCAATCTTCTATTGCCTTATTTTTCTGAATAAAAAAAGCATATTAAGAGTTAATTTCTCAATACGCTTGTTTTTCATTCATTATTCACTTATTACTTTGTTTAAATGATTTTCAATAATAAATCTCCAGGAACTTTATTCGCCAGTAATCGCAGTCACTTTATGCAAATTAAGATCAGTAACATTCGAAACTATTTTTAAAGGTCTATTGCTTTTATTTTATTTAACTTTTGGCTAGCATGCACTTATTCACTTTTTTACCAATGATAAATAAAGTACAAGCACTAAAATTAATAGCATTCCTATAACCTGCCAAATACCGAATGGAAGATGCAACCAAAGAATGCTACTGACAACCGCCATTAAAGGCTCGACCGTTCCCAGTAAAGTAGTCTCCTTCGCTTCGAGATACTCTAAACTCTTAATTACCATCCAAAAAGCCAATGTTGTTCCAAATAAAATTGTGAAGCCTAATATAATCACTGTTGTAAAAGACCAATCATGTTCAACTACCCATATCGGGTGAATAAAATTCATACAAACTCCTGCAATAATCATAGCCCATCCTACAACCGTAACTGACGAATAAAAATCGAGCAATTTTCGTGCATATAGTGTGTAAAATGCTAATGAAATTCCTGAAATTATCCCCCAAATAAGTGCCGTACTCGACACGGCTAACTCTTTAAATGAACCATTCGTTAATAAAAGTAATGTTCCAACGATTGTGAGCAAGATTGCCCCCACATCTGAAACTTGTAATTTCTGATGCCCTTTAAAAATGAGCCATATAATAATATAAATGGGCGCTAAATATTGCAGTAAAGTAGCTACTGCAGCATTTCCTGAATTGATGGAAGCCATATAAGAGTATTGAACCAATAGCATTCCAAACAAACTAAAAACGATTAAAGCACTTCTTCTTTTAGAATCTTTCCATATGGTAAAAATAGTCTGTTTGCCAGTCAATATCATTTGAACACCTAGCAAGAGAATCCCACTGATAATAAGCCTTGCTGATACAAACCAATTAATATTGACACCCGCATTTTGAAATAAATAACCAGAAGCCGTACCGCCAATTCCCCAAAAACTTGCCCCTAAAAGGACAAAAATAATTCCCCTCATGCGTTTATCTCTGTTTTGCATTCTCCAATCCCCTATAACATTAAGATATGAATAATATACCGTATAAACCGAGATAAGATAAGAGCGAGTGATGAATAAATGCATTTTAAACACAAATCAACAACTGTTGCAATTCAGCTTGCTTAAATTAAACCGATAGAATCACTAACATTCCAAAGCATAATAAGTTTAAGAAGTGCTTGGTCGATATGGGTATCGTAAAATCTTTTATTCAGAAACCTTTGCAAGGCCGCCCCGGTACCCGATACTAAAAAAACCGAATCATGGTAGAATGGTAGCTAATGATGTTTTATAGCAAATTAAAGAGAGTGATGAATCATGAAAAAGTTTAAGAAGTTTTATTTGGAAATCACAAGCGTTTGTAATCTTGCTTGTCATTTTTGTCCACCTACCTTACGTGCGAAGCAATTTATTTCGATAGAAGACTTTGAAAAAAGATTGGATCAAATTAAACCGCATACAGATTATATTTATTTACATGTAAAAGGCGAACCGTTGCTGCATCCTAAAATTGGGACACTGTTAGATATGAGCCATGAGAAAGGATTTAAAGTCAATATTACAACGAACGGGACAATTATTCATAAAAAACGAAATGATTTATTAGGGAAACCAGCGCTTAGGCAAATGAATTTTTCCCTTCATAGTTTCGATGGCAATACAGGGCTTCAAGATAAATCGGTGTATGTGCGCAATATTTTAGATTTTGTCAAAGACGCGACGCGCGAATCAGATTTAATCGTTTCTTTACGTTTATGGAATCTTACCCAGGACAATAAAACAAATGCCGAAGTCAAGCGCAACCGAGATTTACTGGCGATGATTGAAGAGGAATTCGAACTAGATTATGAAATTCAAGAACGTGTTAAACCAGGTAAAGGCATTAAAATTGCGGAGCGTGTTTTCATTAACCAAGATTATGAATTCAAGTGGCCTGCATTACACGAAGAAGAAGACGATGGACGTGGTTTTTGTCACGGTCTTCGAAACCAAGCGGGAATCTTATCAGATGGAACAGTCATTCCTTGTTGCTTAGACGGTGAAGGTGTGATCAATCTTGGAAATATTAACGAAAACTCGTTTTCCGATATTATCCAAATGGAACGCGCGACCAATCTTGTAGATGGTTTCTCACGGAGAGAAGCAGTGGAAGAATTATGCAGAAAGTGTGGATATCGACAGCGATTTGGGAAGTAATATTTTTTGAGTACCAGGTACAGAAACTATTATAAGTTGTTTGGGTACCTGGTACAAAAAAATCAACTGACACTGGTACTAATCGTCTAATAGATCCTCTGCTTTGTAGACGTAATACCCTTCATAATGATAGCTTGCATCGATACCTTTCATATACACTTCACGGTCATTGATTTTATCAGTCAATGCAGCTTCCAGAAGTACTTTAATTTCGATGTCTTTAATCGGACTTCTTTCCATCGCAAGAAGATAGTCTTCTTTATTCACTTTTCGCCAATCAATAACTTGTTTCTGTTCTTTTTTCAGTAAATGATCAAGCCATATTCTCGCACTTCTTCCATTGCCTTCTCTGAATGGATGTGCGACATTCATTTCTACATATTTTTCAATAATTTCATCGAAAGTAGACTGCGGCATCTTGTCAATATTTTGAAGTGCTACTTTGAGATACATAACAGGTGCAAAGCGAAAACTGCCTTTTGCAATATTGACATCACGGACTTTTCCAGCGAAGTCATAAATATCTTCAAAAAGACGGTTATGAATTTCCGCCAATGTTTTAAACGTCCCAGGTTCCAATTTATCTAATAAACCCGATTCAAAAAGACGAAGAGCCTTCTTCTTACTAATTTTTTCTTCCATACGCGCAAGTTCTGCAGACTCAGTAATCCCTAACTTGTTTTCTAGCACCATAATCTACTCCTCCTATTGTTTTTGGAACCAGGTACCGATAATATTCGGAATTTTCCAAGTACCTGGTACTCAAAAAATCCCTACAACTCCAAAAACACAACACATTCCACATGCGCGGTCTGTGGGAACATATCTACAGGTTGAATTTCCTTCACTTTATACCCTTTTTTCGTTAAATAATGTAAATCCCTTTTCAATGTAACTGGATTACAAGAAACATACACGACTTTTTTAGGTGCTAATTTTACAAGTGAAGATAAGAACTTTTCATCACTTCCCGCTCTTGGTGGATCCATAATTACAAGGTCCATCTTCTTCTTTTCATTTGCTAATTTCACCATGAAGTCCCCTGCGTCATCATTGAAAAACTGGGCATTTTTAATCTGATTGTTTTTAGCATTTCTAATTGCATCTCTTACGGCATCTTTATTTACTTCGACACCAATCACTTTTTTCACTTTGTCGCTGACAATTAACGAAATCGTACCAATGCCACAATATGCATCAATTGCGGTTTCATTTCCCTTTAAATTCGCCATTTCTATGCCTGTATTGTATAAAATCTCTGTTTGAATTGGATTCACTTGATAGAATGATTTCGCAGATATTTGGAATCTTTTCCCGCATAATACATCTTCAATGTATCCTTTTCCATATAAAACGATTTCTTGATTTCCGAGAACGACTGATGTTTTACGATTATTGATATTCATAATGACTGTCGATATTTCTGGATGCACTTTTCTTAATGCTTTGATGAAGTTGTTTTTTCCAGGGAATACGTTCGTAGACGTAACGAGTACAACCATTACTTGATTCGTGGCAAATCCTCTTTTGATTAAAACATGTCTTAAAAAGCCTCGACCTGTGTCTTCATCAAATGGATGCATTTTAAAAGACTTCATAAAACCTTTAATCGTTTCAATGATTTCATCCGCTTTAGGGTCATGAATTAAACATTTATCTATATCAATCACATGATGACTATCTTCTTGGTAAATGCCTGATATAACCTCTTTCTTTTTGCCATAAGCAAATGTTGAATGAACTTTATTTCGATAATGGTATGGTGCTTTCATTGTTAAAATACGATTCACTTTGCCAAATGGCTTTAAAAGATCTTCGACTAACTTTTGCTTAAATTGATCTTGGGCTTGCTGCGACATATGCTGAAGTTGACAACCACCACATTCACCATAGTATATACAAGGCGGTTTCACCCGCTCTTTTGATTCATTTTCAACTTTGACTAGATTAACAAACGTTTTATATTTCGTTCTTTTCATATCAACGATTGCGGTTTCACCTGCAAGTAAACGGGGTACGAGATATTCTTTCCCTTTAATCTTAACAATTCCTTTTCCACTTTCATGCAGACCTATACACTTAACTTTTAACGTTCCTTTACTCATTATGCACCTTCCTCTACCTTATTCAAACATAACTTTGAACAAAGAAACCCGGTACTCTATTCGCAGAAACCGGGACATCTATTATCATTTATATCAATTTCTTTCTAACTTTTCCACTTTATCATCTGTTTCATTAAAAAATACTCCCCCATCTTCCCCAACTCAAACCCGCATTCCTTCATTGCCGTTTAAAATAAAGTCTGTCATCTTCCCCTCATTACCAAACATTCCCCGTCACGTTTTGACTACTTTTTACTGCTCTTCTCGTTTTAAAAAGAAGTTTTTGACGTTCGAGATTAAAGAAAGAGAGTAGTGACAAAGGTTTCAGGGATTTTGGGTACAGGACTTTGTTTTAAAAATTTCTTGTATGAATGGGCAATGTCCTTTAAGTCGAAAATGCAAGCTACCGCTGTTTAACTTTGCTTGTCCAAGGGAACTAAAATCAAGAGTAGGGGAGGAATTTCAATGAAAAAAGTGCAGAAGAAATGGAACAGCTGGCGTCCCAGAAATAAAGTTATAAGCGCTCTTATACTTCTTTTTATTTTGCTATACATAGGAGAAATCTTATGGCATACATATAAACCGTTGCCGGAAGGCGTTTCTTATGAAGGAGACTTGCATAGAACAGACAATATTGAAATGATAACGGATTTAACTTATGCGCAAGATCAAAAAGGGACCAATCGGAAACATGATAATCATATATTTGACGAAGTTTATACATTGATTGATGAAGCTGAACAGTTTGTTGTGGTGGATTTCTTTTTGATGGATGGATATTTCGATGAAAAAGAAGATTTCCCGCCAATCGCGGATACCCTCTCTGACAAGCTTGCCGAGAAAAAGATAAAAAATCCCGATATGCCGGTTGTTTTCATCACCGATCCGCTTAATAAGGGCTATGGCTCCTATGAAACTCCATGGTTCAAGAAAATGCGTGAAGCCGGGGTAGAAATTATTTACACTGATTTAGCACCACTGCGGGATTCCACGCCGATTTATTCAGGCTTCTACCGATTAATTTTTCAATGGTTCGACCATGACGACAAGGGTTGGATTGCCAACGCGATGTCAAGCCAAGCGCCAAAAATGACCTTATCTTCCTATTTGGAACTAATCAACGTGAAAGCCAACCACCGCAAAGCAGCCGTTTCGGAAAAGGAAGCGGTTATCACATCTTCAAACCCGCATGACGCAAGTGGTTTCCACGGAAATCTTGCTTTTAAAGTATCGGGGCCTGTCATAAACGATATTCTTGAGGCAGAAGAAGCGGTGTCGCTCATGTCGGATGGTCCAAAATTACCAAGGGCTGACATTTCCCAGCAAGCTAACGGCCAGTATGCTGTACAATATTTGACCGAGAAGAAAATTCTGGACGCCTTGCTTGAAGATCTAGCAGCGACAAAAGCAGGAGATAAAATTTGGATTGGCATGTTCTTTGTTGCCAAGCGTGACATTGTCAATGCCTTAACAGATGCAGTAAACCGGGGCGTGCAGGTGAATATGATTTTAGATCCAAATGAAAACTCATTCGGCCAGGAAAAGTCCGGTCTGCCGAATCGACCGGTTGTGAACGAGCTGCTTGAGGATACAAACGAACAAATCAACATTCGCTGGTACAACACCGTAGTCGGTCAATACCATACAAAAGCCATCTGGATTCAAACAGCGAAACAAACAATCATTTCAAGCGGTTCTGCCAACTATACGGAACGAACATTGGAGAATTACAACCTGGAAAATAACGTACGCATCCTCGCTCCAAATGATAGCGCGCTCACCTTAGATATGGAACAATATTTTAAACGGCTGTGGAAGAATGAAGATGCCCTCTACACGCTTGATGTGGAAGAATATCAGGATAACCTTTCCTGGTGGCAGCGCTGGATTTACACGGCTCAAAAAGCAACCAAGCTCACCACTTATTAACGAAAAAAGAGATGCCTCCTAATTGAATATGGCATCTCCTTTTTCCCCCCTGAAACATCCCTATATGTATATGAACCTTTAACAAGTAGAGAGTGTCAAACCCTTTACAATTTCACTTATACTTCTATTTAAATACATGAAATCATGATAAAGTGCAACTTACTAAACTTCTAGCCCAATCTAATATAACAATGGAAGTTTATCGCTTAACGATTGATCGTATTGATCAGCAATTAAATACGCTGCTTTCTGAAAAGTACGGGTTAGAAGAATCAAGCTCCAAATCAGAAGGTACAATGCCAACTGATATCGAACAAGTAAAAAAGATGCTCAATCATTTCCTTCAATTCAATGAACTGACAAGAGAAATGTTAAACCGCCTTGTACATCGAATCGAAATTAAAGAAGAGGAATCCCGAAAATCTTTTATCGATTTTCAAATGAGTGGCGTTAACTATGTAATTTGAAAAGCTCGCCTTCAAAAAATCAAACGACGAGCTTTTCTATTTATTATATTTTTCTTAACCACGCAACACACTCCACATGACTACTATGCGGGAACATATCTACTGGCTGCACTTCCTCTGTACGATACCCGCCGTCTTCAAGAATTCTTAAATCCCTTGCCAACGTTGCTGGGTTACAGGATACATATACAATTCTGCCTGGTTTATGCGTTAAGATCGTGTTCAGCAGTTGTTCATCGCATCCTTTTCTTGGTGGATCGACAACCAGCACATCGAATTTCTTTCCAGACTTATACCAGTTTGGAATGACAACTTCTGCTGGGCCTGCTTCAAAATAAGCATTTTCAATATGATTTAATTCGGCATTTCTTTTTGCGTCTTCAATTGCTTGAGGCACAATTTCAACACCGTATACTTCTTTCGCTTGCTTCGCTAAAAATAAAGAGATTGTGCCAATGCCGCAATAAGCATCAATCACAGTTTCGTCCCCTGTTAACTGTGCGTATTCAAGCGCTTGTCCGTATAATACTTCTGTTTGCTCAGGGTTTATTTGATAAAATGAGCGCGCTGAAATTTCGAATTGTGTATCGCCAATTTTATCTACAATGACAGGTTTTCCGTATAATAAAATTGTTTCTTCACCGAAAATCACATTCGTCTTTTTAGAATTCACATTTAGCATAATTGACGTGACATCTGGGACAACAGTTTTTACGACATCAATGATAGCTTCTTTTTGCGCTAAATTTTTCGTACGTGTGACGAGTACGACCATTACTTCACCAGTCGCACGCGCTTTTCGGACGACAAGATGACGCAGCATACCACGATGCTTCACTTCGTCATATGCATGAAGCCCTAATTCGTGAAGTTTGTGTTTAATTGTTGCCATTAATGCATCCGCTTCTTCAGTTTGAATGATACATTGATCGGTATCTACGATGTCATGCGTTCTTGTTTCATAAAAACCCGCAATCGTCTTGCCATTACGTTCGCTGAAAGGGATTTGAGATTTATTGCGGTAACGCCAAGGATTGTCCATTCCTTTTACTGGATGAACAGGAACATGCGGCAGTTTTCCAATGCGATCCATCACATCACGCACTGTTTTTCGTTTTTGAACAAGTTGTCCTTCATAAGACAAATGTTGCAGCTGACAACCGCCACAGTCCCAAAATACAGGACAAGGTGGTTCAATACGATCCGGAGAAGCTTTCTTCACGTCAATCAGCTTCGCAAAACCGTACTTTTTATTCGTCTTTGTTACTTGCACTTCTACTTCTTCTCCCGGCAATACATTGGGGATAAATAGTGGATATCCTTCCACTTTTGCAACGCCAGCACCGTCATGCGTTAAGTCTTCAACAGAAACAGTTAAGCGGTCATTTTTATTTACAGTATAAGCCATTCTTTTTTCCTCCAAATTTCATCTACCTTTAGTTTAGCACGCGGCGCATGAAAATACAGGCAAACTTATCCGAAGCTGTCCGTATACTTATGCACTATAAGTTTCAACACTTGCGAATTTAAGGAATATTTAGTACAATGTGAAATACAAAAAGGTGGCGATAGATAGTGGATATTAACAGGAAAGTACTTGCTTATATTACGAACGGAGAAGAACCGAACTTGGAGCTTCTTGTTTTTAGGCAAGAACGAGACGGAGAACAAGATTTTAGAGTACCTGGGGGAACAATCGAAAAAGATGAACTCATTATCGATGCGCTGTACCGGCAAATCCAAGAAGAAACAGGACTAAAAAAGGAACAACTTGAGTTTCTTGGCAAAGTAAATAAAACAAATTTTTTCCCCGAAGACAGAGAAAAAGTTTATGAGCGCACGATTTTTCATCTTTCCTTCATTGGAGATCCTCCGAAAGCATGGGAACATCGAGTAACTGGAGATAACACCTACAAAAACAGTACATTTTACCTTCGATTCATCCCAATCAAAAAACTACCCGATCTTGCAAGTAACCAAGGACAAAGTATTCCTTTAATGATGTAAAAGGAGGCTGCCTTGAAAGTCCAGTTGACTTTCAGGGCGCCTCTCTTTTTGTCTATCATGTGTTTATATCTTTATACACGATCTTGTGGACGTAATTCCTCAACAGGCGCATACATCTCAACATGGCGATATAAGTTTTCAAATGTCGCCGGCAACACACCGCCGTATTCCCCGTCTAAATTCAGTAAAACTTTTTCAGGTGATGTCACTGTAATTTTCTCTGCTTTTGCAGAAATGACAAGTGGGTCATCTAAATGTTCACCGCGAAGTGCTAATGTAACAATGCGAATAAACTCTGCAATATTACATTTTTTCAAAATAAGCAATGTAAATTTACCGTCATTTAAACTCGATTCAGGCGCTAATTTTTCAAAACCGCCAACAGAATTTGTTAAACCAACGAGAAACATCATCGCTTCATCATCAAAAACTTCACCATCATATTCAATGCGAACATGTGATGAATTAATCGATGGTAGCATTTCAATTCCTTTTAAATAATAAGCAAGTTGCCCGAGCACTGTTTTTAACTTACTCGGCACATCGTATGTGAGTTCAGTTAATCGACCTCCACCTGCAATATTAATAAAATGACGGTCATTCATTAAACCGACGTCTACCGGAATTGAGTCTCCTTGTAAAATAATATCTACAGCACCATCAATGTCCCTAGGAATTTTTAATGCTCTTGCGAAGTCATTTGTCGTTCCCATCGGAATGAGTCCAATTTTCGGGCGTTTTTCAAATGGGCTAACGCCAGCAATCACTTCATTTAACGTACCATCTCCCCCGACTGCTACGACAAGGTCAAATTCACGTTCTACTGCCTGTTTAGCAGCTACAGTTGCATCGCCTTCGCCAGTTGTTGCATGACAAGAGGTTTCATAACCGGCTCTTTCAAACTTCTCCAATACTTCACCGATATGCCTCCGAAAAACTTCTCGTCCAGCTGTCGGGTTATAAATGATTCGTGCACGTTTCATAAGCGTAATCCCTTTCCTTCTCACTTATCAAATCTATTTTATCCTGTAAAAGAACCGATTGTTTCGGGCAACAGGATGTTGGTCACTTTATCAGACAATTTTTTCATTCATCTTTTATTGTACGTTTTCATCATACATGATTCAACTTTCGCGTTTTCTTCCATAAGAAAAACGCCCTACCTACTAGATAGGACGTCTTGTATTCATTAATGTTTCGCAATTTCCTCAGCAAGAATTTTATTAACAAGCTGTGGATTCGCTTGACCTTTGGAAACTTTCATCACCTGTCCGACTAAGAAACCAAGTGCACGGCCTTTTCCTTCTTTAAAGTCAACGATTGATTGTGGGTTCGCTTCTAGTACTTCCGTAACCATTGTGCGTAAAGCACCTTCATCAGAAATTTGTACAAGCCCTTTTGCTTTTACAATTTCTTCAGCGTTTCCACCATTTTCGATTAGTTCTTTAAAGACTTTCTTCGCAATTTTAGATGAAATCGTACCA
The DNA here is from genome assembly GCA_947644645.1 of uncultured Sporosarcina sp. Classification (GTDB taxonomy): domain Bacteria; phylum Bacillota; class Bacilli; order Bacillales_A; family Planococcaceae; genus Sporosarcina. Next base: position 37,158 of record CANSAF010000011.1, read on the forward strand.
TCTTGGATTAATTTAATCATGCTCGTTAATCCTTCTGGTGTTAAGGCTGTTTCACCTAGTTCTTTTTGTTCTGCGTTCATATAAGCAGATACTTCACCCATTAACCAGTTTGAAGCAAGTTTTGCATCTGCGCCTGCTGACACTGTCGCTTCGAAAAAGTCCGACATGGCTTTTGTTAATGTTAATACCATCGCGTCATATGCTGGTAAACCAAGATCTTTGATATAACGTTCTTTACGTGCATCTGGAAGCTCAGGAATTTCCGCGCGAATGCGTGCTTTCCAGTCTTCATCGATATGAATTTCAGGTAAGTCTGGATCTGAGATGAAACGGTAATCGGCTACGCCGCCTTTAATACGCATTAAATCAGTTTTACCTGTTGCTTCGTTATAACGACGTGTTTCTTGTTGAATCACACCACCAGCAAGTAATACATCTTCTTGACGTTTTACTTCGTCAATAATTCCACGACGTACATAGTTAAATGAGTTTAAGTTTTTCAACTCTGTTTTCGTACCGAATTCTTTCTGACCACGTGGACGAATAGAAATATTCGCATCACAACGTAGAGATCCTTCTTCCATACGAACATCAGAAACACCTGTATACTCAATAATTGCTTTTAGTTTTTCTAAATAAGCATATGCTTCTTCTGCAGAGCTAATATCTGGTTCAGAAACAATTTCAATTAATGGCGTTCCTTGACGGTTTAAGTCGACAAGAGAATACCCTTTATCTGTATGCGTTAATTTACCCGCATCTTCTTCTAAGTGAATGCGCGTAATACCGATTTTCTTCTTCTTACCATCTACTTCAATTTCGACCCAACCATGTTCTCCAATTGGACGATCTTCTTGTGAAATTTGGTAAGCTTTCGGATTATCCGGATAGTAATAATGTTTACGGTCAAAATGCATGACATCTGCGATTTGACAGTTTAATGCCATTGCTGCTTTCATCCCAAAATCAACAACTGACTTATTTAATACCGGCAGTACACCTGGGTATGCAAGGTCTGTTGCATGAATATTCGTATTTGGTTCCGCGCCGAAATGAGATGGCGCAGGTGAAAAGATTTTTGTGTTTGTTTTTAATTCGACATGTACTTCAAGTCCAATTACTGTTTCGAAGTTCATAATTAGTTTTCCTCCTTTACTTCTGGAGTGCGTTTATGAAAGTCTGTTGCTTGTTCAAACGCATGTGCAACTTTATAAATCGTCGCCTCATCGAAATGATTTCCGATAATTTGTAAACCAAGTGGTAAACCTTCTGCAAATCCACATGGAACAGAAATTGCCGGTACACCTGCAAGGTTAATTGGTGTTGTTAAAATATCGCTCATATATTTTGTAACGATATCTGCTTCTTCAGCACCTAATGCCATTGCTGTCGTTGGTGCAGCTGGACTAATCAGTACATCGTATTTTTTAAATGCATTTTGGAAATCTTGTGCAACGAGCATTCTAGCGCGTTGAGATTTTTTATACACATCGTCATAATGTCCAGCGCCTAATGTATACGTACCCAGTAAAATACGACGTTTAACGTCTGGGCCAAATGCTTCTGCACGTGACTTTCTATAAATCTCATCTAAGTTTTTAGCGTTTTCTGAACGGTAACCATAATGTACACCATCATAACGTGCAAGTACTGAAGATGCTTCTGCCGATGTGATGAAATAATAAGCTGGTAAAGCATATTCAGAATGTGGAAGAGAAACTTCTTCAACAATTGCCCCTAAAGATTCCAAGACTTTTAATGCTTCAAGTGTTGCTGTTTTCGCTTCTTCGCTTACACCTTCACCTAAATACTCTGTTGGAACTCCAATTTTCAGTCCTTTAATATCACCTGTTAATGCCGCTTTATAGTTTGGCACTTCAATTGGTGATGATGATGAATCTTTGGCATCTAATCCCGCAAGAATTTGTAAAAGCAATGCGTTATCTTCAACTGTACGCGTCATTGGACCGATTTGGTCGAATGATGGTGCAAGTGCGATTAAACCTGAACGTGAAACACGTCCATATGTTGGTTTTAAACCGACAATTCCACAAAAAGCAGCTGGTTGACGAATTGAACCGCCTGTATCTGATCCAAGTGCAAATGGGACTTGACCTGCAGCAACTGCAGCAGCAGAACCACCAGAAGAACCACCTGGTACACGGTTAAGATCCCATGGATTTTTTGTCGTTTTAAAAACTGATGTTTCTGTTGTAGAACCCATTGCGAATTCATCTAAATTTAATTTACCAACAGAAACCATACCTGCAGCATTTAATTTTTCAACAATTGTCGCGTCATAAACAGGCACAAAATCTTCCAACATACGGCTTGCTGCTGTAGTTGTGATTCCTTTTGTCACGATATTGTCTTTAATGCCAATTGGTAAACCGAAAAGAGGTCCTCTGTTTTCCATCGGCTCTTGGTCTAATTGTTCTGCACGATTTAGCGCTACTTCTTTGTTTAACGAAATAAACGCTTGTACATCATCATCTGTTTTTTCAATACGCGCATATGATGCTTCTGTTAGTTCTTTAACGGAAACTTCTTTATTATGTAGCAGTTCTTGAAGTTCTGCTGTCGTTTTATTTAAAATTGTCATCATTTTTCCTCCTTGTACATCATTCTGAAAGGATTGTTGGTACTTTAATTTCACCGTCTTGGTGTTCTTTTGCACCTTTTAACATTTCTTCACGGTCAAGTACATCCGCAACAACGTCTTCACGCATCACGTTTACTTGCTGTAGGGCATGTGTCATCGGCTCAACACCATCTGTATTTAACTCATTTAGTTTATCTGCATACGCCATAAACGCCGATAAATCTTGTGCATACATTTCTACTTCTTCATCTGTCAGCTCTAACATTGCAAGTTCTGCAACGGATAATAATTCTTCTTTAGTAACTTTCGACATGATAATTCCTCCTTGTCATTTAATCGCCTCTTTAATCATAGCATTGTCGAAAAGTGATGGAAAGATTTAATAGCCATAAATGTGAACATATGGCTCTTCATCACCCGGTTCTTTGACAATTAACGCTTCTGGGCCATTCATCGATGTCACACTAATTTCAATCGGAACATTGGGTAAATCTTTCGTGACGAGTCCAGTGATATATTGAACGAAGCCAATGACCTCACTTTTCCCGTAGAACTGAATCGGGATTTCAACTTCTAATGAATGTAATGTACCGTTCGCGTAATACCCTCTCCCAATCACATTGACGAAACTTGGAAAATATTCATCAATCGATTGTTTGAAATTTAAAAACTTCGTATTAACGTCTCGGTAATGTTCATCATTCCCCGTAGCTGGGAATAATACATGCTGTTCGTCAACTTTCTTCCAAGCAGACGGACCTTTTCCTCCTTCGGCAATTGCTGTTGCAAAATAACTGCCGGGTACAATTGAGTTATTGCTTTCTTGTTTGAATAAGCCAATCATAATTGGCGTATTTTCAAGTCCTTCAATTGCACGAAGTTTTTTGACAATCTCTTCGGCCATCATCGTTCCTTGCTCTTCCAAAACATTATCTGGGATTGGAACGTCTTTCCCACCACGTGGATAATATACTGAATTTAAAGCCAGCCCAATTGAAATGCCGTCCAAACTTACTTTTTTATCATCTGTCATCACAAGATAATTTTGCTCAACGATATGTGCCAAATAAATCGGTGCTTTATCAGCAATTTCTTCCTCAGACATTTCTTCCGTCACAGCGGGATTAAGTCCTTCAGGATTCTCTTCAGATGTTCTTCGAATCCATGACAAAGCCATTTCTTCTGTAATATATTGACCTTCTTGAAAGAAGTATTTGTCTGGTGAAAAAGCTTGTGTTGATAAGCGTAATAATCCTTCTTCTACTTCTCTAATATCATATCTTGTATTTAAGTTACTGACGACTAATCCACGGCTAGCACTCGCTTTAAATGGTAGAAGTGTACGGTAATAATCTTCGCTCACTTGTGCCGATGGAATAATCACTGTTTCTTGAATTTCCTCTTCATTATCTTGAATTAGTTCCTCATCACTATTATCGAGTGAAGGAATACAACCACTTAATAACAATAGCGCAATGAACGACGGAATCATAATCATTCGTTTCATCATTGTGACTCTCCTAACGCTTCTATAAGTTGAGCTTCATTCCAAACGAGTATTTCTAGTTCTTCAGCACGTGTTAACTTCGATCCTGCCGCCTCACCTGCAACGACTAAATCGGTGTTTTTACTTACACTGCCTGTGACTTTTCCGCCGAGTGCTTCAATTTGTTTTTTCGCTTCTCCACGTGTCATTTCATACAATTTCCCTGTTAAAACAATTGTTTTTCCAACGAAAACACCTTCGTTTGGTACATCAGCTTGTGTTAATCCTTTATATTGTAAATTCAAACCGGCTTTACGCAATTTTTCTAGCACAGCGAGTACATCTTCATTGGCAAAATAAGTCGTCACGGATTCTGCAACTTTATCGCCAATTTCATGAATCGTAATTAATTTTTCGACATCGGCTTTCATTAATTCATCCAATGAGCCAAACTCTTCCGCTAAAATGCTCGCCGCTTTTACACCGACATGACGAATGCCTAAACCAAATAATAGTTTTTCCAATGAATTCTCTTTCGATTGTTCAATTGCGGTCAATAAATTCGAGACAGATTTCTCGCCCATTCTCTCTAATTCAATTAAGGCTTCATACGTTAATGTGTATAAATCAGCGACATCATGGACAAGTTCGGCACGATATAATTGTTCAACGACACGTTCGCCAATGCCTTCGATATTCATCGCATTGCGGGAAACGAAGTGAATAATTGCTTCTTTCATTTGCGCTGGACATTGCGGATTGACACAACGTAAAGCGACTTCTTCCTCTAAACGAATGAGTTCCGAATCACATTCCGGACAATTTTCTGGCATTGTGAAAGGGACTTCATCACCTGTACGCATTTCAATAAGCGGCGCGACCACTTCAGGAATAATATCCCCCGCTTTTCGAATAACCACTGTATCTCCGATTCTAATATCTTTTTCTTTGATTAAATCTTCATTATGAAGCGATGCACGTCCAACAGTTGTGCCATCGACTAAAACAGGCTCTAAAATCGCGGTTGGCGTTACAACACCTGTGCGTCCAACACTTAGTTCAACATCGGTTAATGTCGTCGTCACTTCTTCCGCTGGGAACTTATAGGCGATTGCCCATCTTGGACTACGCGCTGTATAGCCAAGCTGTTCTTGGTCTTCAAAAGCATCTACTTTCACAACAATGCCGTCAATTTCATAATCAAGTGCCGATCTTTTTTCAGTCCATTCTTCGATATAAGCAATGACTTCTTCAATCGATGTACAACGTTTTCTAGCGTGATTCGTTTGAAAACCGAGTTCATCTACATAATCGAGTGCATCTGAATGGCTATCCTTGCCGTATTCTGTCGCATCGCCGCCGATACTGTAAACAAATATCGCCAAGTTTCGACTCGCCGCAATTTTCGGGTCTAATTGACGAAGTGAACCTGCAGCAGCATTTCTTGGATTTGCGAATGGGTCTTCTCCTGCTAAATCACGCGCTTCATTTAATTTCACAAAAGATTGTTTTGGCATATAGGCTTCCCCGCGTACTTCTAGTGAAACAGGCTCTTGTAAACGGAGCGGCACTGTGCGGATTGTCTTTAAGTTTTCTGTAATATCTTCTCCAACCGTCCCGTCACCACGTGTTGCACCTTGAACGAATCGACCATCCTCATATCTTAAAGAAATGGCTAGTCCATCAATTTTTAATTCGCAAATATAAGCGACTTTAGTATGCGTTGCTTCTTGAACGCGTCGATCAAAATCGCGTAAATCTTGTTCATTAAAAGCATTTGCTAAACTAAGCATTGGGTTTTCATGCGTCACTTTCCCAAACGCTTCAATAATTTCTCCACCAACTCGTACAGTTGGAGAATCTGGATATTTTAAATCTGGATGTTCAGTTTCAATGGCTAGTAATTCTTGGAAGTACTGATCATAAACGCCATCAGAAACGAGTGGTTGATCGAGCGTGTAATATGCATGCGCATATTGATGGAGGAGATGATTTAGCTCTTCAACTCGCTTTTCTGCTTCAATTCTATCCATGCATTTTTTCCTCCTATATAAGTGGGAGATTGTCTTTTAAGACATCTCCCGTTTTCCTATTCATTCTCAACAAGCGCTTGTCCCGATTAACCTTTTTCAATCGGCGCAAATTTCGCAAGTAGACGTTTAATACCTACTGGATCTGGAAAGGCAATATCTAATTCCATATCATCCCCGGTGCCGTTTGTACTGACAACCATGCCTGTTCCCCACTTTTTATGGACCGCTTTATCACCTACACGCCAGCCCAGCTTTTCACCGCCACTCACCGTATAACCTGGTCTTTTCACAGCTGGACGTCTCGCTGCAACTTGTGGGCGCGCACGCATGCCACCATTAAATGAAGATCCACCTTCTGATAAGTCTTCAACAATGTCCGCAGAAATTTCTCCAATAAATCTAGAAGGCTGGTTATAGCTTGAGCGTCCGAATAACATTCTATAACGTGCAGATGTTAAATAAAGCTTTTGTTCGGCACGAGTGATACCAACATACGCAAGTCGCCTTTCTTCCTCCATCTCATCGTCATCATGCATCGAACGCGCATGTGGGAAGACATTTTCTTCCATACCGATAATGAAAACAACTGGATATTCAAGCCCTTTTGCACCATGCATCGTCATTAATACGACTTTTTCAGCTTCTTTATTTTCTTCTTTATCTAATGAATCAATATCCGCAATCAATGCCAAATCTGTTAAAAAGGCAACGAGTGATTGATCTTCATCTTCAGAACGTTTTTCAAATGCTTGCGTAACTGATAAAAATTCTTCAATATTTTCCAAACGACTTTCTGACTCAATTGTTTTTTCTTTCTTCAACATTGCACGGTAACCCGTTTTATCAAGCACTTCTTCTACCAGTTCAGAGACTGATAAATACTCTTGCATTTTCGTAAAGTTTTTAATCATTTCATAGAATTTAGCTGTTTCATTTGCCGCACGCGCTGATAATCCCATGAAATCTAATTCTTGTAAGGAATCATAAATCGAGCGATCATGCATAATCGCAAACGTCGCCATTTTTTCAAACGAAGTTGCACCGATGCCACGTTTCGGTTCGTTAATAATTCGACTTAAAGCTAAATCATCTTCATTGTTCGCAATTAAACGTAAGTAAGCCAGTAAGTCTTTAATTTCTTTTCGGTCATAGAACTTTGTGCCGCCAACGATTGTATAATCAATATTCGACTTCACAAGAAACTCTTCTATCACACGTGACTGTGCATTCGTACGATAAAGAATTGCAAACTGGTCTAGCGTCAGTCTTTCTTCTTGCTGCAATTCTAAAATTTTACTCACAACAAACTGCGCTTCTGATTTTTCATCGCTCGCTTTATAAACATAAATCGGATCACCTTCGTCATTATCCGTTCGAAGTTTTTTATCGTAGCGAGAGCGATTATTTAAAATGACATCATTGGCTGCTTGTAAAACATGTTTTGTAGAACGATAATTTTGCTCAAGTAAAATGACTTCAGCATTTTGATAATCTTTTTCGAAAGACAAAATATTACCAATATCAGCACCGCGCCATCTATAAATCGACTGGTCTGAATCCCCTACTACACAAAGATTTTTATGTTTCGCAGCTAATAAATTTACTAATTGATACTGTGCATTGTTCGTATCTTGGTACTCATCCACGTGAATATAATGAAATTTGTTTTGATAAAATTCTAGCACTTCAGGTACTTTTTCGAATAACACGAGCGTTTTCATAATTAAATCATCAAAATCAAGTGACTGATTTTGACGTAGCTTTTTCGCATAAGCTTCGTATACATCTGCAATTTTTCGCTCATATGGATTTTGATTGTTCATCAATTCACGGTATTTCTTTTCATCAATACATTCGTTTTTCGCATCACTAATTGCGCCGAGCATTACCCGCGGCTCATATTGTTTTGGATCTAAATTCAATTCTTTTAATACTTGTTTAATCGCCGTTAATTGGTCTGCTGTGTCAAGAATTGAAAAGCTCTTTGCATAGCCAATCTGGTCAATATTTCGGCGTAAAATGCGTACGCACATGGAGTGGAAAGTCGATACCCACATCCGTTCCCCTGTTCCCGCGCCGAGTAAGCCGTCAATTCTTTCACGCATTTCTCTTGCTGCTTTATTGGTAAACGTAATCGCTAAAATATTCGATGGATACATTTTCTTTTCAACGATTAAATAAGCAATTCGATGCGTTAATACCCGCGTTTTCCCCGAACCAGCACCCGCCATAATGAGCAAAGGTCCTTCTGTTGTTTGCACAGCACGTGCTTGTTCAGGATTCATCCCTTTTAATAAGTTTTCCGCTATTGATTTCATTCATAACCGCCCTTTCGGAACATTTGTTCTTTCATTATACCTCTTAGTGCTCTGATTGGACAACTGATTGCACAGCTTTTACTGTCGATAAAGCTGCTTTTAAATCTTCATAAATAATATTGCCAACAATGACAGTATCTGCGATTTCAGCCATTTCTACAGCATCTTTCGCATTTCGAATACCGCCACCATAAAATAATTTCGTTTTGTCAAGAATTTCTGCAGCTGCACGAACCATATTGACATCTCCGTATGTGCCGCTGTACTCCATATAAAAGACGGGTAATTTAAAAAGATGTTCCGCCATTTGTGCGTAAGCAATTAAATCATCTTCATCTTGAATCGGTTTTGCTTTCGTTGCATGCGCAACTTTACAATCTGGATTTAATACACAATATCCTTCTACTGCAATTTCTTCCCAATTCATCATATGACCATACTCACGAAGTGCCCCATGATGTAAGCCATTAATCCACTTTGTGTCCGACGAATTTAACACTGTTGGAATAAAGTAATAATCAAATCCTGGTGTTACCGATTCTACCGTCGAAACTTCCAATGCAACTGGCACGGAAAAGCGTCGAATCCGCACAAGTAAATCGAGTACGCCATCAAGCGTTACATCATCTGTTCCACCTACAATAATTCCATCTGTTCCCGATTCAGCAATTTTCTCTAAATCTTCATCTGAGATTGTTTTTGCTGGGTCTAATTTAAAGGCATGACGCCATTTTGTATAATCCATTGTCAACCACCTAATCTTTTAAGTTCGTTAAACCATTATACCAAAAGAGGAGGCTGTTCAGAAAGTCTTAGTGCGTGACTTTCTGAACGCCTCGCGTTTTTGAGTGTTTGGATGTGATGTGTTTGTTCTCTTTTTGAGGGTTTCATGTGGAGTTTTTCGTGGCCTTAGTGCTGTGTTTTTTTAGGAGGGAGGGTTCAGAAAGCCATAGTCTATGACTTTCTGAACCCTTCCTTGTTTTGATTATTCATCTTTCAGTTCATGCAATACTATTTTATAACTCTTCTTTCACATCTAATCTGCTTAAAATCTTTTGATAGCCACCTGAACCGTAGTCTACGCAGCGACGTACACGAGAAATTGTCGCGGTGCTTGCACCAGTTTCTAGTTGAATCGTATCATATGTTTTTCGTTCATTCAGCATTTGCGCAACTTCTAAACGTTGGGCAAGTGATTGGATTTCACTGATTGTACATAAATCATCAAAAAGTTCATAGCATTCTTCAATATTTTCTAGCTTTAAAATCGCTTCAAATAATTGGTCCGTTTGCGGTCCACGAATTTTATCTAACTGCATATTTAAATCCCCACTCTCTCGCTCGATTTAAGGTGTGTAGGAAGCATTCATTTCAATGCCAGGGTCTGTACGAATAATGTGAATCCATGTTTTACCAGGAACCAATTTAGCCGGTACACCATTGTCAACAGGCATGAATATGCCATTTGCGTTACGCCAAGCCATTTCTTTCACAGCGCCTGCTTGAAACAATAATGCTTTTCCACCAGATTCAAGGTCAATCGATTGTCTTCCCTCTGCATCGATCGTATGATGTTCTGCTTCAATTACAAGAATATTCGATAGCTTAACAGACTGTCCATTTGCCTTATCAATTGTCTCGACATCGTTGACAAACTGTTGATAAACACCCGCGTCAGCATCATACGTGTACACACTTGTAAATTGCGGATGGGAACCATTTTGTACCGTAATTGAAGATGCCTCTTCCTCTATTTTAACATCTTCCACTGAGTCATGGAAAGAAAGTGCCGGCATTTTCTGAATGACTGTAGACGCATTCACTTGTTCTTCAGCAAGCTTTATATTTTCACCAGAAATATACGAATTATGTGGCGCACGACGTTCCGGTGAGCGTTTAAATAAAGTACCATCATGCTGCATTCCGTTCACATGATCTACGACGCCTGCTTGTAGTAATGCAAGCGCATCTGGACTATAACCATGCGCAATATAAAAAGCATCTAATCCTTTGGCCGTGTGAATAAACATATCTCTAGAACTTCGAATCGGGCCAATTTCATCAGGCAATGAGCTTTGGAACAACGCTAAATATCTCGTCATATTTCCTTCAGCAATCAATTCATAAATAATATCCGCTTCACTTAATCCAGATTGTGGACGCGCTTTTGGATCATTATTAATCGTCGCAAGAACTGGACGCATCGTACTTTCTTCTTCTAACATCATCCCTGTAAATGGTGCCATAAACTTTTCTTCTTCCACTTCTTGGGGCTGTTCGTTTTCTTTCGGTTTATTTACAGGAATCTTCGGCTCTTCCTCTTGTTCATTCGACTTGGAACAAGCTGTCAATAAAACGAACATCATCGTCAATGCCACAATTGACAGAATTACTTTTTTCATCATTTCCACCTATCTCTCCGTTACAGGAACGAGTACTTTATTTTTCATTACATCATAAATTCCTTGCGGTGTCACCCTCACATATGGTAAATGTGTCGATTGTAAGAATAAAAATGTATAAATTGCATCTGCATGGTGATATCCACGTTCTTTTAAAGCCTTTTTTAAAGTGAGTTCTTGCTGCATTAAAGGTTCCACAGCCTCTTCCGATAATCCGCCCGCAATCGGTAAAGGAAGCGTGACAAGTGGCGCTCCGTCTTCCATTAACACCATGCCGCCACCGATTCTTTTCATTTCATTAAAAGCTTGATGCATCGCTTTTTTATCTTTTCCAATTAAAATAATATCGCCAGTATTTGAGTAAGACGATGCAAATCCTTCTACTTTTGAAGCAAAGCCTTTTAATAATGTATTGACGCGCCAATTTCCCGCACGATCAATAAGCATGATAAAGCTTTCATTATGATCCGTAGAAAGCGCATTACCTGACGTATCAACGGTAATCTCATAAGGCTTTGTAATGACATCATTAACCATTTCGATGCCAAATGCATGATCAAATGTAAAATCTTCTGCATATAACTCAAAAGTAGGCGTAAACTCTCCAAGCGCCGACCAATCTAGCGGTTCAAAGACATCTCGGGCTTGTCCATCTTTTTTCAGCCAAACTCCTTTCGCTAACACATCTGTCGGAACAGGGTTTTGTTCATCTTCTAGAAAATTCAATGTCGCATAACGCCCTGTTGCAATGACTCCATGCTTGTCGGTCATATCATAATAGCGCGCAACATTATACGAAGCCATTAAGTACGCATCAATCGCGGGCACACCCGTATCAAGTGCTACTTGAATACATTTGTCCATCACACCGTCAATATGAAAAGAAGGTGTCGAACCGTCCGTTGTCATCATGATATGATCAAACACATCTAATTTATGATCAACAATCTCTTTTAATAAATGAGGCAAATCTGGACGAATTGAAGAATGGCGTAATGTAACGGCATAACCATGCAGTAGACGATTCTCTACTTCTTCCAAAGTCATTGCCTCGTGATCTCCGTCGATGCCAAGTAATTTCATACGTGCCAATGTTTTTTCTGATGCTCCTGGTAAATGTCCTTCAATTTTCTTCCGTGATTCTTTTGCTGCTTGAACAGTTGCAAACATATTCGGATCTCCGCCAAGTAGTCGCGGCCATCCCGTTAATTCCCCAGCAAGTAGCACATCTTCACGAAGTAACCAGGGCATGATTTCCTCTGGATTAAATTGTTCTGTTTCGTCTTGTAATGCTGTTTGTGAATCCATTCTCGCCCACCAATAATAATGGAATGGCTGTTTTTTTAATTGATCAAGCAAAGTAAAACTTGTTTCATTATCCCGATTCATAAAAAACGTCAGATTATCTGAGATAAAAGTTGTTGTACCAAGAGCTCCTGCAAATTCTGCAAACGTTTTCGGATTATAGAGCTGAAACGGATGAACATGCGGCTCAATATATCCTGGCACAATTTTCTTCCCTGTTGCGTCAATGATTTCTGCGCCCTCCGTCGTCTCCGGCATCGCTTCCCCTGCATAGACAATCCGGTCATTATGTATCCATATATTCCCTGTCAGCCATTTTTTATAAATCGCATGTAAATAAGTTGCATTTATAATGATCAAATTGGGTGCTTCCGTTCCGTTAATCATTTGAAGTTGTTCATGAATTTCTTTTTGCGTCCACATTCACATCACTCCTTTGAATTATCGCCTACTCATAACTTTATCCTAGCATAGTACAAAAGTTTTAAACAGATTTTTCGAATAATTATCAAAGGATTTAAATGAATTATCACGAATTAAGTAAATTAGAAAGTGATAAGAATAGGAGTTTGTGAAAATGAATGAACAAATGAATTTCGATGCAAATATGGCTACCGAATATGACCGTGGCATTCGCCGCACGCTGCCAACTTATGATGCTTTATTTAGACTCACACAAGCATATTTCAGGAAAAATATCGGAGTAAATAGCGATGTGCTCATCGTTGGTGCTGGGGGTGGAACAGAACTGACAACATTTGGTCCGGAAAATACTGGGTGGGCTTTCACCGCTGTAGATCCCGCTGCTTCAATGTTAAAGCTGGCAAAGCATAAAGCAACGCAACTCAATTTAATAGACCGCGTTCGGTTTATTGAAGGGACAATTGACCAAGTTCCAGAATCAAATTTATATGACGCCGCCACGTTTATGCTTGTGCTTCACTTTATAGAAGATGACGCTGTTAAATTACAGCAACTAAAAAGCATTCGAAAACGCTTAAAAAACGGCGCACCTTTCGTCTTATCCTCAATGTATGGTGACCCTGAAAGCGAGGAGTTTGAGACGTTATTTTCTTTATGGAAAGCTTATTGGCTTGATACGACAAAGCTCTCTGAGGAAGAAATAGATGAAATGGAAAAGACCGTTAGAAAAGTATCTTTTATTCCAGAAGAAAAAATCATTGAGATGCTGGCAGAAGCGGGATTCGGTCATATTGCAAAGTTTTTTACGACGAATATGTTTGGTGGATGGATTTGTAGAGCGGGATAACATGAAGTTTTGATTGTGAGTTTACAGCAATATGCCATGAATTTACACCGCTCAAGCGAGTTCACAGCGCGGAGCCGCAAATTTACAACAACTTGTGTTGAGTTTACAGCAATCGGCGACGAGTTTACATCGCACAAGCGAGTTCACAGCCCTAAAATCTAAAAACTCCACTCACCCATAAAAGAGTAAGTGGAGCTTTTTTAATTATTCAAACGTTCTCCAACCAATATCTGTACGGAAGAAGAAGCCATCCCATTTTAAATCTCTTAAACTATTGTAAACATCGGCTTGTGCTTCTTTTAATGACGAAGCTTTCGCTGCGATTAAAAGAACACGTCCGCCGTTTCCAATATAGTCGTCGCCTTCCAGTTTCGTGCCCGCATGGAAAACGTCTAAACCTGCATCTGTTAGCACCTTTAAATCTGGTAACTTCGCGCCTTTAATCGGATTTTCAGGATAACCTTCTGCCGCAATGACAACGCCGAGTACTTCATCATCATTCCATACTAACTCATAAGGTTCACCTTTCATTAATGCAGTCATAAACTCACCGAAATCAGAAGCCATTCTTGGTAAAACAACTTGCGCTTCCGGATCACCGAAACGTGCGTTAAACTCGATTACTTTCGGGCCGTCTTCCGTTAAGATTAAGCCTGCATATAAAATTCCCGTAAACGGTGTACCTTCCGCCGCCATTGCTTCCACTGTCGGCGCCACCACTTTTTCATAAGCTTCTTGAACAACGTCTACAGAAATTTGTGGGACTGGCGAATAAGCGCCCATTCCACCTGTATTTGGCCCACGGTCTCCATCATACGCACGTTTATGATCTTGTGCGATGACCATTGGGTAAATTTGTCCATCATGTACAAATGACATGAATGAAAACTCTTCCCCATCTAAAAACTCTTCGATGACAACTTTAGATGAAGAATCTCCGAATTTTTGATTGCCAATCATATCATCCACTGCGTGAAGCGCTTCTTCCAATTTCATCGCAACGATAACGCCTTTTCCAGCTGCAAGACCATCTGCTTTGACAACAATTGGTGCACCTTTTTCGCGGATAAATGCTTTCGCTTCTTCCGCATCTGTGAAGGTACCATGGGCTGCTGTTGGAATATTGTATTTATCCATTAAATCTTTCGCAAATGATTTACTACCTTCAATTTGCGCCGCAGCTTTTGTTGGACCGAAAGCTGTTAATCCGTGATCGGCGAAATAATCTACAATACCGCCCGCTAACGGATCTTCTGGACCTACAAATGTTAAGTCAATCTTGTTTTCTTTTGCGAATGAAACAAGACCTTCAAAATCATTCGCTTGAATATCGACGATTTCTGCATCATTTCTCATACCATCATTTCCAGGTGCAACAAAAACATTTGTGACCGATGGAGAGTTTGAAAATTGTTTCGCAATCGCATGTTCACGACCGCCGCTTCCAACTACGAGTACTTTCATCGAAAGAACAACTCCTTCTTAATGTTTAAAGTGACGAACGCCTGTGAAGACCATCGTAATGCCATATTCATTGGCTTTTTTGATTGAATCTTCGTCTTTTACTGAACCACCTGGTTGAATGATTGCAGTAATTCCAGCTTTCGCCGCTGCTTCTACTGTATCATCCATTGGGAAAAATGCATCTGATGCAAGTGCTGCACCTTTTGCACGTTCGCCCGCTTGTGTTAATGCAATACCTGCTGCACCGACACGATTCATTTGACCTGCACCAACACCAAGTGTCATTTGGTCATCTGAAACAACAATCGCGTTCGATTTCACATGCTTCACAACTGCCCAACCAAGTTTCATCGCTTCCCATTCAGTTTCTGTTGGTTCACGATCTGTTGCAACGCGAATTTCTGCATCTTTAAAACCGAAGCGATCCGGCTCTTGCATCAGCAATCCACCTTCAACAGATACAGTGTTCCACTGATCTTGTTTGTTTTGGTCAAATGAAATCGTTAATAAACGAATATTTTTCTTCTTCGTTAAAATTTCTTTCGCTTCATCAGTAAATGACGGCGCGATAATAATCTCTAAGAAAATTCCGCTTAATTGTTCCGCAGTCTCTGCATCTACTTCACGGTTTAACGCAATAATGCCACCGAAAATTGACACTGGGTCTGCTTCGTACGCTTTATTGAACGCTGCTGCAATCGTTTCTGCTGTTCCAACACCACATGGATTCATATGTTTAACTGCAACTGCTGCCGGAGCGTCAAATTCTTTTACGATTTGAATTGCTGCGTTGGCATCTTGAATATTATTATAAGATAACTCTTTACCATGTAATTGGTTCGCATAAGCAATCGAGAAATCTGAACCAAGTGGCTTACTATAAAACGCCGCTTTTTGATGTGGATTTTCTCCGTAACGAAGTGGCTGTTTTAATTCGTATGTGTAAGTGACTTGCTCCGGGAATTCTTCGCCTGTTAAATCCGTTAAATAGCCTGCAATCAATGCGTCATATGCTGCTGTATGACGGAATACTTTTGCTGCTAGACGTCTGCGTGTTTCATGCGTTGTTTCACCATCTGCATTTAATTCCGCTAATACTTGCTCGTAATCTGCTGCATCAACAATAACCGTTACGTAAGCATGGTTTTTCGCAGATGCACGTAACATTGCCGGTCCACCAATATCGATATTTTCAATCGCATCTTCCGTCGTCACGTCTGGTTTTGAAATTGTTTCTTTAAATGGATATAAGTTTACACAAACAATATCAATTGGCTGAATGCCGTGCTGTTCCATTTGCGCTTGGTGTGTTGGATCGTCTTGTTTTGCCAGTAAGCCACCGTGAATTAACGGATTTAACGTTTTCACACGACCTTCCATAATTTCAGGAAAACCCGTCACTTCGTCAACCGCCGTAACAGCAACACCATTCTCTGCAAGATGCTTCATCGTTCCACCTGTTGATAAAATCTCATATTCCATACTTTCCAATGCTTTCGCAAACTCTAAAATCCCACTTTTATCAGAAACACTCAGCAGTGCACGTTTTTTCACGAATAAACCCTCCAATAATTATCTCTCAAATTAATCGTTATTTTCTAGTCAATAAGCTATGTAACGTCTCTTTAAACAACGTATGTTCAATCGCATGAATCGCTTCCGCCGTCTTCTCAACATCACCATCAATTACACGAACTGCCTCTTGCGCCAAAATCGGTCCTGTATCCATTCCTTCATCAACTAAATGAACTGTGACACCTGTCACTTTGACACCATGCAAAACCGCTTGTTCAATCGCAGCCTTACCTGGAAATGACGGCAATAATGATGGATGAATATTAACGATATGTGACGGATACGCCTGTAAAAGTGTTTCGCCAACTAAACGCATATATCCCGCAAGCACCAACCACTCAACATCACTTGCTTGTAATCGATCTAAAATGGCTTGCTCGTACTGCGCTTTTGTTCCATATGCTTTCGGTGAAAATGCAGCCGTTGTAATGCCTAATTTTTGCGCACGTTCTACCGCATAAGCTTCAGGCTTGTCAGTAATCAACAGCACGACTTCTGCATTTAATTCACCTGCTAAACAAGCCTTTGCAATCGCCTCAAAATTACTGCCGCTTCCAGATGCGAAAACGGCAATTTTTGTTTTTTGACTCATGCTTCTAAGCTCCCGTCATGTTCACCAACGAAAGCAACGCCTTCCCCTTGAATCACACGACCAATTGTATAAGCTTTTTCACCATGTGCTTCTGCAATTTCAATTGCACGAGCAGCTTCTGCCTCCGGTAATGCAATGACAAATCCAACACCCATATTGAAAACACTATATAAATCTTTATCAGTTAGTTGTCCTTTTTCTTTTAACATTTTGAAAACAGGCAACACTTCCCAAGATTCAAGCGTCACTTCAGCCGCTAATCCTTCTGGTAACATACGTGGTAAGTTTTCAAAGAATCCTCCGCCCGTAATATGTCCCATTGAATGAACATCTAATTCACGGTGCATTTCTAATACTGGTTTCGCATAGATTTTTGTCGGTTCTAATAAAGCTTCGCCAACCGTACCAAGTGCTTCATAACCTTCAATTTTATCATTTACTGTGTACCCGGCATCTTCTAAAACAATTTTACGCACGAGTGAAAACCCGTTTGAATGAATTCCACTTGAAGCAATGCCCACAAGTACATCCCCTTGAACTACTTTTTCACCTGTTACGATATCGCTCTTTTCACAAGCACCAACAGCAAAACCTGCTAAATCATACTCATCTTCTTCGTAAAGACCTGGCATTTCAGCAGTTTCCCCGCCAATTAACGCAGCTCCTGATTGCACACAACCATCCGCAATTCCTTTAACAATTGCTTCAACTTTTGCTGGAACTGCTTTTCCAAGCGCAACATAATCTAAGAAATAAAGTGGCTCCGCTCCTTGTGCAACGATATCATTCACACACATTGCCACACAGTCAACACCAATTGTGTCGTGTTGATCGGCCATAAATGCTAATTTTAATTTCGTACCGACGCCGTCCGTTCCAGAAATTAAAACAGGCTCTTTATAATTTAAAGCAGATAGGTCGAACATTCCGCCAAATCCACCAAAAGATCCCATAACTCCTAGACGTTCCGTTCTTTCAACATGAGACTTCATACGTTTTACCGACTCATAACCTGCTTCAATATTAACCCCAGCTTTTTCATATGCATTCGACATTTAAAATGCCTCCTATTTTACAATTTCTTTTTCATGTGGCAATACAGTATCTCCGTAAATTTCAGTTGGATATTCTCCTGTAAAACAAGCTAAACATTGTCCACAGTTTTTCATTGTTTCTGGTCGTCCGATTGCTTCTAGCATTCCTTCTGGTGATAAGAATGTTAATGTATCTGCATCAATCAGCTCGCGGACTTCTTCTACTGTACGTCCCGTTGCGATTAACTCCGAGTCCGTACTAATATCTACCCCATAAAAACATGGATTGACAAGTGGTGGCGAGGCAATCACAACATGTACTTCTGTTGCACCCGCTTCTTTTAACATTTTTACGATTCTTCTTGACGTTGTTCCACGTACAATCGAATCATCTACCATCACGACTCTTTTACCTTTCACAACTTGTAAAACTGGCGATAATTTCATCTTAACGCCTTGTTCACGTAATGATTGTGACGGTTGAATAAATGTACGCCCAACATAACGGCTCTTAATTAGCCCAAGTTCATATGGAATGCCTGTTGCTTCTGAAAAACCAATTGCAGCTGAAATACTTGAATCTGGAACACCTGTTACAACGTCCGCTTCAATATCGCCAATTTCTTTTGCCAATTGTTTTCCACAACGTTTTCTTGCCATATGGATGTTAATGCCGTCAATATCTGAATCTGGACGTGCAAAATATACATATTCCATTGAGCACATTGCCGAATCCGCTGCTTCTGAAAAGCGTTCAGAATGTAAGCCATTGCGGTTAATAATGATTAACTCCCCAGGTTCAACCGAACGAACACATTCCGCACCAATAATATCAAAAGCACAAGTTTCAGATGCAACAACCCATGATTCGCCGACTTTTCCTAGTGATAAAGGTCTCAAGCCGTTCGGATCTTGTGCAATCATCAAACTATCTTCCGTTAAAATCACAAAAGCAAATGCACCTTTTAACATCGAAAGTGCTTTTTTCACACGGTCTCTTTGCGTTAAAGAACCACTGCTTCTTTTGATCAAATGCGCGAGCACTTCTGTATCTGAATTCGTTTGAAAAATACTTCCTTGCTTTTCAAGATGCTCTCGTAACTCTGCTGCATTGACAATGTTTCCGTTCATCGCAACTGATAAACTGCCCGTTGTCGAGCGGAAAACGAGCGGTTGAACATTTTCAATCCCGCGCCCGCTTTCCGTCGAATAACGAACTTGCCCAATCGCCGCATGACCTTTTAAATCATCTAGGGTTAAATTGGAAAACACATCATTTACAAGTCCTTCGCCTTTAATCACTTGTAAGCCATCACCGGTCGTTGTCACAATACCAGCGCCTTCTTGCCCGCGATGTTGCAGGGCATGAAGACCATAATACGTATACTGTGCCGCTTCTTCACTTCCCCATATCCCGAAAACGCCACACTCTTCATTTAGTCCTCTGAGTTCAGCAAGCATTGAAGAGCTCCTTCCCATTCCTTTTGAAATTCTTCAACAGTTCCTTCAATTAATACTGCATTTTCTTCACCGCGAACTGATAACTTCGCATCGTCTGTTACGACACCAATTTTCACCGCGTCTTGTACAGCTGCTTCAAATGCAGCGATATTTTCTTCTTTAACAGTCACTAAGAAACGTGATTGTGTTTCACTAAATAACGCCGTAACTGCAGAACCTGCAATTGTCACGTCCGCTCCTAAATTTTCAGTGCCAAATACTTTTTCACATAATGCAACAGCAAATCCACCTTCTGATAAATCCGTCGCAGATGCAACAAGGTCATTTTGAATTGCAGAAAGTAAAGCTTTTTGACGTGCTGCTTCAACTTCTAGGTCGATTGCAGGTGCTTGACCTGTAATTTTTCCTTCTGTCATTTGTTGTAATTCACTTCCACCAAATGAAAGATCTGCTTCACCAATCACATAAATTGAATCCCCTGCAGATTTCGCATTTGTTGTCATCACATGTGATAAATCATGCACTAACCCAACCATACCGATTGTTGGTGTCGGTTGAATCGCAACACCATTCACTTCGTTTGACATCGACACGTTACCACTAATCACCGGTGAACCTACCGCTAAACATGCCGCAGAAATGCCATCTGCTGCTTTCTCAAACTGCCAGAATACTTCTGGTTTATCTGGATTACCGAAGTTTAAGCAATCTGTTAATGCGAGTGGTTCTGCACCTGAACAGATTAAGTTACGTGCCGCTTCCGCTACAGCAATTTTCCCGCCCGTTTCAGGATCTAAATAAACATAGCGTGAGTTACAATCTGAAGTCATCGCAAGTCCTTTATTCGTTCCTTCAACACGAATCACACCTGCAGATGAACCTGGTGCAACAACCGTGTTACGACGTGCATGCGTATCAAATTGCTCGTAAATCCATTTTTTAGAAGCAATCGTTGGACGTGCCAATAATGCTTTTAATGTTTCTTTATAATCATTCACAACCGGCTCAGTCATTTCCATTGCTTGGAATTCTTTGAAGTAATCCGGTTCTTTTGATTCTTTATAATAAACTGGTGCATCTTCTGCTAAAGCATCTGCCGAAACTTCTGCAACGACTTCTCCTTTATGCACAAGACGAAGCATCTTATCATCTGTTACATGACCAACAGCAACTGCTTCAACACCATACTTTGTAAATAAATCAATGACTTCTTGTTCGCGACCTTTTTTAACAACGAATAACATACGCTCTTGAGATTCTGATAGCATCATTTCGTATGCAGTCATACCTTCTTCACGTTGTGGCACTAAATCTAAGTTTAATTCGACACCGTAACCCGCACTTGAAGCCATTTCTGCCGCAGCAGATGTTAATCCTGCAGCTCCCATATCTTGCATACCAACTAGCGCATCCGATTTAGCAAGCTCTAAACAAGCATCCATCACAAGTTTCTCAAGGAATGGGTCTCCTGCTTGCATAACTGGGAACTCTGTATCTTCTTCCACTGTTAATTCTGACGAAGACATTGTCGCACCGTGAATGCCGTCTCTTCCTGTTTTAGCACCAGCATACATAACCGTATTGCCAACACCTGCCGCACGCCCTTTTTGAATATCTTCATGATTTAAAAGACCGACCGCCATTGCATTCACAAGTGGACGCGTTGAATAGCAATTATCAAATTGTGCTTCTCCAGCAATTGTCGGAATACCGATTCCGTTTCCGTAACTTGCAATCCCAGCCACCGCTTCTCTGAATAAAAAGCGATCTCTTGCTGCTGATAAGTCACCGAAACGCAATGAGTTCACAAGCGCTACTGGACGTGCGCCCATTGAAAATACGTCACGTAATACCCCACCAGCACCCGTTGCTGCACCGATAAATGGTTCAATTGCAGATGGTGAGTTATGGGATTCCATTTTGAATACTGCCGCTTGGTTATCGCCAATATCTACGATTCCAGCACCTTCACCAGGTCCTTGTAGTACACGCTCGCCCGATGTAGGGAATTTCTTTAGAACAGGTTTAGAACTTTTATATGAACAATGCTCAGACCATAAAGCAGAAAACAAGCCCGTTTCCGTGTAGTTTGGTAAACGTCCTAAGCTATTCACAGCACGATCGAATTCCTCATCTGTCATACCCATTTGACGATATAGTTTTTCTTCTTTTACTTGTTGTGCATTTGGCTCCATCGTTTTCACTCCACCTTTTTTAAAATTGACTTAAATAAACGTTGACCGTCAACATGTCCTAAAATTTCTTCGACAGCTCTTTCTGGAAGCGGCATCATACCTAATACATTTCCTTCTTTATTTAAAACGCCAGCAATTTTTTCAGTGCTGCCTTGATCAAATTCGTCGGCATACGTAAATGCGATTTGATCATTTTCTTTCATCTCTTTCAAAGTTTCCTGATCCACATAATAATTTCCATACTGATGTGCAAATGGGATTGTAATTTCTTCTCCCTTGTTGTATTCAGCTGTAAATTGTGAAATTGCATTTTCAACCGTTAATTTTGCTGCGCCAGTTTGAAATTTAAGGCTTTTATTTTGTAATAATGCACCTGGTAAAAGTCCAGCCTCTGTTAAAATTTGGAATCCATTTCCAACGCCTAATACTAATTTTCCTGACTTCGCAAATGCTTGCAAATGAGTCATTGCATCTGATCCCTTTGCCAAAGCGCCTGGACGTAGATAATCTCCATAAGCCGCTCCGCCTGGTACAACAACTGCGTCATAATCAGCCAATTGTGCAGCGTCTGTATGCCAAACAAGTGTCGCTTCCTTGCCAAATACACCGTTAAGTGCACGATGCATATCTACATCACAACCAGAACCTGGAAATACTAAAATAGCAAATTTCATCGATGTCACGCCTCCTCAATTTCAAAGCGATAGTCTTCAATTACACGATTCACAAGAAGTTCTTTACACATGCCATCCACGCGTGCTTCAACTTCAGCCGATGTTCCTTCAAGTTCTAATTCAATTAATTTACCGATACGGACACTTTTTACTTCCTCGTACCCTAAATTATGTAAAGCTGTTTCCGCTGCTGATCCTTGTGGGTCTACTACACTTTCACGTAATGTTACATATACATTTACTTTTGTCATTGTATGTTCCTCCTAAATGGAATTTAATTTTATTTATTAAACCAAATGTTTGATGCTTCAATTTCCGTTAATGTTTTTTCAAGGTTCTCTGTCATAATTGTCACATGACCCATTTTACGCTTTTCCTTCGCTTCCGCTTTCCCGTATAAATGAACTGACCATTCCGGATAACGATGCATTTCTTTCACCAATGGCTCTACATGCTCTCCAAGAACATTCACCATAATTGAAGGCGCCCAAAGCTTTGGCTTACGTAATGGCCAACCACATACTGCACGAATATGTTGATGGAATTGCGATACATTACAAGCTTCAATAGAGTAATGCCCAGAATTATGTGGGCGTGGTGCCAATTCATTAATCACGATATTACCATCTTGAAGCACAAACATTTCTACAGCCAATGTCCCCACCAAATCTAGATGATTGGCAATTTTCTCTGCAGCTTCAACCGCTTTTTCTGCAATTTCTTGATCAACACGTGCCGGCACGATAGATTCATGTAAAATATGATCTTTATGAATATTCTCTGCAATCGGCAAGCAATATGACTGACCATTTCGACCACGTTGAATAATGACCGAGATTTCCTTTACAAACGGTACAAATGCCTCCGCAATACATGTTGAATGTTCAAATAACGATTTCGCTTCTTCCAGTTCTTCAATGCTATCTAACTTAACCTGCCCTTTTCCGTCATAACCACCAAATGCAGTTTTTACAATACAAGGGAAACCAACTTGTCCAATTTTCTCCGACAACTCTTCAAATGAATATGCCGTTATATAATTTGCTATAGGTGCACCTGATGATCGAATTTCCGCTTTTTCATTCATACGGTTTTGCGTAATTCGAACAAGTTCAGCCCCTTGTGGTACATACGCAATCGTTCCAAGTCTTTTTAAACCTTCATAGTCAATATTCTCAAATTCGTAAGTAATAACATCACTAACTTTTGCAAGCTCTTGTAATGCTGCCTCATCATCATACGCAGCGATGATTTTAATATCTGCAATTTGTCCACATGGTGAGTCTGCTGTTGGGTCTAAAACCGCAATTCTAAAACCAGCTTCTTTAGCCGCCAGTCCCATCATGCGCCCAAGTTGACCGCCACCAATAATTCCGATCGTCTGTCCTGGTAAGATTGTTTTCATACTAATTCACTGCTACTTTCTAATGCGATTTGTCGCATATTCTCTCGATGTTCCGCAATTCGTTTCGTCAATGCCTCATCCGTTGTACCAAGTAATTGCGCAGCATAAATTCCTGCATTTGTTGCACCCGCTTTTCCAATTGCCATCGTCGCAACTGGAACGCCACCAGGCATTTGTACAATTGATAGTAATGAATCTTTTCCACTTAATGCGCGAGACTGGATAGGAACGCCTATAACAGGTAATAATGTTTTCGAAGCAACCATTCCCGGTAAATGAGCTGCGCCGCCCGCACCCGCAATAATTACTTTCAGGCCACGCTCCGCTGCTGTTTCAGCATACTCAAACATAAAATCTGGTGTACGATGTGCTGATACGACTTTTTTTTCATATGGCACCTTCAATTCATCCAGTACTTCACAAGTATGTTTCATCGTATCCCAGTCACTTTTACTTCCCATAATTACGCCAACTTTTGGTTCCAACAGTTCCCACTCCTTTTAATTTATGTAATCAGTCTTTTAAAAAGATAATACCCTATTCATAATATTTCACTCGTTAATTTAAGGGGTTCTCTTTATTTTTAAGCAAGAAAAAAAGTCCTCGAATAGCCTTCTCTTCATGCGCGAAAAGCAGGTCATTCTAGGACTTTGAAGTATGCGTGTTTATTGGTCATCCAATTCATCAGTAAAGCACACACCTTTCCCAATCTTCCTGACAGTTGCTTTCCCGCATAGTCCAGACATTCCGGTGTCCTGGTAGAAACGTTGAAGCCAATTCTTCAACTTATATGGGGAATATTCAACAATACATTTAGTTTAACAATAAATTCTCCATCCGTCAACGTGAAAAGCGAACAATATGAATATCAAATATCATATCGTTCGCCTTTTGCGCTTATTCTTTTATTAAAGTCCCTTTAAATCTTATCATTTGGCGAATTGGAATGATTTCTCCTTCAATCTCTTGGAATAAAGGTTCTTCTTTTTTTCCTGAAACCATATAACCGGCTGCTTCCATTCTTTTTAAACATTCGTCAATTGTTTCATTTTCCCCAACTTCAAACCAAACTGTTTTCTTCTGACTCACTTAAATAACTTTCCTTTCCTGACCGATTTAACCCAAAATCCTCCATGAATCGCTTTTGGTTCATAAGAAATAATAAATGCTTTTGGATCCAATTCTTTAATCGTTGCATATAATTTTAATTCGTATTTGCGCGGCGTTAAAATTTGAAGCGCAGATCGATTTCCTTCCAATCCATTCGCCGACCAATCCGTAACACCATAACCGTGGTCTCTTAGTATACGTGGAAGTTGTTTATCTTCATCTGCGGTAATCACATTCACCGTAATATAACCAAGCGCTAATTTCTCTTCAATTTTAGTTCCAATAATAACTCCGCATCCATATCCCAATGCATAGGCAATTAAATTTTGAATTTCATTTAAGTTGTCTAACACAAGCCCAAGCCCTAATACATAAATTAGAATTTCAACTGTACTTACTCCGGCTGCAATATATCGATATCCTTTTAATGTTAGAATCATACGGATTGTAAAAAACGTTACATAAACTATATTGATGATAAAAATAATCAATACCATTTGCATAGAGATCTCCCCTTTCCCTAGTCTACATAGCTTAACGCTGAAAGCCAATAAATTCAACCATCCCAGGAATATTACCTTACTGAATTAGAATATTCTCAGTAAGATAATACTATGAATAATCAACAAAAGTGTATAGCAAATAAAAAAATGAATATATACAAAAAAAGCCACTACCATAAAGGTAATGACTTTTTTAGTGCTTGGCAACGTCCTACTCTTGCAGGGGCTAACCCCAACTACCATTGGCGCTGA
>CANSAF010000012.1 GCA_947644645.1 uncultured Sporosarcina sp.
TCTTTTCGTCTTATGCCTGTCGCATTTAGACGCCTTTTTCGCTTTTATTGTATCCCTTTTAGTAGTTGGTGTTGTTGGATTTTGATATAGGACTCAATCGAATATTCTTTCGTTAATGCCCATCTGCGGAATGCCCACATTTGCCCTTGAACGACAATATGATGTGCTGCGATTGGAATTTCTTGTTCGGAAATGCGTAATTCCCCCGATATTACGCATTCTTTTAAAATCCCTTCGAATATTGCAACCATTTCAAGTTCTTTTCTGAGTACATATTGCAGTGCATCTTTTTGTAATGACTTGGATTCTTGATATAAGACGACGAATTCATCTGTCATATCATCAATTAATTGATAATAGACGGAGATTGCTAATTTCAATCTCTCGATGCTCCCCTCTTCCATCTCGAGTGTTGATAATCTTTTTTGTACTTCATCATAAATCCCATCACAAATTAGAAATAATATGTCTTCTTTCGCTCGAATATACTCATATAGTGTACCTATACTAAAACCTGCTTCTTTCGCGATTTCACGTGTCGTTGTTCGATGAAACCCCTTTTCTTTAAACAACTTCACCGCTCCCCGAATCATCTGTTTACGTCTCATTTCGATTAAGCTTTCATCTTTCACAGATGATGCAATTTCCCTTTTGCCCTTCATAAAATCCCTCCCTTATTTTGTTAACATACGGGAGATGACAAGTCTTTGAATTTCTTGCGTTCCTTCATAGATTTGCGTAATTTTTGCATCGCGCATATAACGTTCCACCGGATAATCTTTCGTATAACCGTAACCACCGAATACTTGAACTGCATCTGTCGTCACTTGCATTGCTGTATCCCCAGCCATTAATTTTGCCATTGCAGATGCTTTTCCGTATGGTAAATTATTTGATTCTAACCAAGCAGCTTGATAAGTTAACAATCTCGAAGCTTCCGTTGCAGTTGCCATATCTGCCAGTTTAAAACCAATTCCTTGATTTGCCGCAATTGGCTTACCAAATTGCTCACGCTCTTTCGCATAATCTACTGCCGCATCGACCGCACCTTGCGCAATGCCTACCGCTTGTGCCGCGATGCCATTTCGTCCGCCGTCCAATGTTTGCATCGCAATTTTGAAACCGTCTCCTACTTCCCCAAGTAGGTTTTCTTTCGGAACACGGCAATTATCAAACATAATTTCAGTTGTTGGCGATGAACGAATGCCTAGTTTCTTTTCTTTTTTCCCAACCGAAAAGCCTGGGAAATCTTTTTCAACAATAAACGCGCTCGTTTCTGGGCGTTTCCCACTTGCATCTGTTACTGCAAAAACGACATAAATATCAGCAATTCCACCGTTCGTGATGAAAATTTTTGAACCATTTAAAACATAATCCTCACCGTCTAACTTCGCTGTCGTCTTCATAGCACCTGCGTCCGATCCTGATGCTGGTTCTGTTAAACCGTAAGCACCAATTTTCGTACCTTCAGCCATTGGACGTAAATATTTTTGTTTCTGTTCTTCTGATCCAAATTTATAAACCGGCCATCCTGCAAGTGAAGTGTGTGCTGATAACGTGACCCCTGTCGATGCACAAACACGTGAAAGTTCCTCAACCGCAATAACATATGCTAAGTAATCACTCCCAATTCCACCGTATTCTTCTGGCCAAGGAATCCCCGTTAATCCAAGTTCAGCCATTTTATGGAATAACTCCATATCAAAACGCTCTTCTTCATCACGCTCCGCTGCTGTTGGTGCTACCTCTTTCTCTGCAAAATCACGTACCATTTTACGAATCATTTCATGCTCTTCCGATAAATTAAAATCCATCCCTTTTTCCCCCTCGTAACTTTTTATTTAATTGATTACTAGATTAATGAAGTCCGTAAGATCAGCCGATGCGCTTTTATACAAGATGTTGATAAATGCATGCATCGGGTGGTCTTTGGGTTTTCCGATGTTTTCAGCGTAATTATGCAGATTTTCAGTAATATCTCGAGATTTTTCAGTGCAATCCACCTAGTTTTCAGCGCAATCGACAAGTTTTTCAGTGCCTTGATTTCAAGGTATTGATGCCCCACTACATTTCCCCGCCAAATGCCTTGCATCACTGACTGCAATGATGGAATCTGATTCCTTTTTAGTTTAATAAATGTTTCGAGATAACAATCTTTTGAATTTCGCTTGTGCCTTCGTAAATCTCCGTTACTTTCGCATCGCGGAAATAACGTTCAACTGGATAATCTTCTGTATATCCATATCCACCAAATACTTGAATCGCTTCTGTCGATGTTTCAACTGCTTTTCTAGAGGCGAATAATTTTGCCATCGATGCAAATTGTCCGCATGGCTTTCCTTCTTGACGTAGTAGTGCGGCACGGTAAACGAGTAATTTAGCAGCTTCAACCCCTGTTGCCATATCTGCCAGTTTAAAGCCAATGCCTTGTTGTGCCGAAATTGGTTTTCCAAATTGCTCACGTTCTTTTGCATAAGACACTGCTGCTTCTAGTGAAGCTTCCGCAATGCCCAGTGATTGCGCGGCAATTCCAATACGTCCAACATCTAAGTTAGCCATCGCGATTTTAAATCCTTCGCCTTCTTCACCTAGACGATTCACTGCTGGAACGCGCATATTTTCAAAAGCAACTTCAACTGTACGTGAACCATGTAAGCCCATTTTTCTTTCATCTTTCCCGATGATTAAACCTGGTGTATCTTTATCAACAATAAATGCTGAAATACCATACGTTTTTTTCGAGCTATCTGTTGAAGCAAAAACAATATAAACATCTGCTTCTCCGCCGTTCGTAATAAACATTTTTGAGCCATTTAATATGTAATCGTCCCCGTCTTTTACAGCTCTTGTCTTTAATGCCCCCGCATCTGATCCTGCTGTTGGCTCCGTTAAGCAAAATGCCCCTAAATATTCACCCGTTGCCATTTTCGGTAAATAACGCGATTTCTGATCATCATTGCCAAACTGAATAATTGGGTTTGTCCCAACAGATGTATGTACGGATAAAATAACCCCCATCACCGCACTTACTTTGGACAATTCATGAATGGCTAAAATATATGATAAAAAATCCATATCTGCTCCGCCGTATTCTTCTGGAACTGTCATCCCCATTAAACCAAGTTCCCCCATTTTATTTAATAAATGACGTGGAAACTCTCCTGCTTCCATATTCGGAATAAATGGTTCAATTTCCGTTTTCGCAAAATCCCTTACCATTTGTTGCATCATTTCTTGTTCTTCTGTTAAACGTAAATCCATTTTTCAAATCCCCTTTAGATGAAATCTACTCTTAGTTGTATTCGTAAAAACCGCGTCCCGACTTTTTCCCTAACCAACCAGCTTTTACATATTTTCTTAATAATGGGCATGGACGATATTTTGAGTCCCCAAATCCTTCATGTAAGGTTTCCATAATATATAAACATGTGTCGAGTCCAATAAAATCAGCAAGTTGAAGTGGCCCCATCGGATGATTCATTCCCAACTTCATCACTTCGTCAATCGCTTCTTTCGTTGCAACACCTTCGTATAATGTGTAAACCGCTTCATTAATCATTGGCATTAAGACACGGTTTGCAACAAATCCTGGGAAATCATTGACTTCTACTGGCACTTTCGATAATTGCGTTGTCATATTTTCTACAGCTTCATAAACGTCATCTGCTGTCGCAAGTCCGCGAATGATTTCTACAAGTTTCATAACTGGTACAGGATTCATAAAATGCATACCAATTACTTTTTCCGGTCGCGTCGTCGCTTCGGCAATTTCTGTAATCGGTAGTGAAGATGTATTGGTCGCTAAAATCGTATGTGCCGGTGCAATTTGATCAAGTTCTGAAAAGATTTTACGCTTGATATCCATATTTTCCACTGCAGCCTCAATGACGATGTCTACGTTTTTAGCATCTTCAAGTGTTAATGATTTCGTAATTCGATTTAATACTGCGTCTTTTTCTTCTTCGGTGATGCGTTCTTTTTCTACATTACGCATTAAATTTTTCGTAATAACTGCAAGCCCTTTTTGAAAAGATTCTTCTTGAATATCATTTAAGTAAACTTCATAACCTGCTTGCGCACAAACTTGTGCGATGCCGCCCCCCATTTGTCCAGCACCAATTACCATTACTTTTTTAATCTCCATTAATTTCCCCATCCTTTTTAAACTCGTCTTATACCTGTCGCATTTAAAAGCCTTTGTCAGCTTTTTGGTAATCCAGCTTCAATGCCTAGTCGCTCGAGTCACTTCAACTTTAAGAGAAAAGCAAAATACGCTTTTTTTTAAAGTCTCCAGTACTTGTCGCGACTGAACAGGCATTTTAGCTTTTTAGTAATCTAGCTTCCGAAAGCAAATGCTCGGGTCATAAGTCGATTTGGCTATGTGGCACAAAACGCCACGACGCCAACTCGTCTTATGCCTGTCGCATTTAAACGCCTTTGTCAGCTTTTTGGTACTTCAATCATGATGGCGTCTCCTTGGCCTCCGCCTGAGCAGATGGAGGCGATGCCTAGGCCGCCGCCTCTTCGTTTTAGTTCGTAAGCGAGGGTTAAAATGATTCTTGCGCCGCTTGCTCCGATTGGATGTCCGAGTGCGACGGCTCCCCCGTTGACGTTCACTTTATCTGGATCGAGTTTAGCAATTTCCGAGCTTGCCAGTGCGACGGCTGCAAATGCTTCGTTAATCTCAAATAAATCGATGTCTTCTAGTTTTTTTCCTGTCTTCTCTAGTAACTTATTAATGACCAATCCCGGTGTTTGCGGGAAATTTTTAGGCTCAATTGCAATTTCGGTATGTCCAACAATGTATGCAAGCGGTGTTTTCCCTTCTTGTTTTGCGCGCTGCTCATTCATTAAAACGAGCGCACAAGCACCATCGTTTACCCCCGGTGCGTTTCCAGCGGTAATTGTACCGTCACGCCCGAAAGCTGGACGTAATTTCCCAAGTGTTTCAACGGATGTGTCACGTCTTGGTGCTTCATCTATCTCAACTACTTTCGGTTCCCCTTTACGCTGTGGGATTTCAACTGCAATAATTTCTTCTGCAAATCGACCTTTATCAATTGCTTCAATCGCAAGTTGATGACTGCGATATGCCCATTCATCTTGTGCTTCACGTGTTAAATGAAATGTCTCTGCCGTTTCATTTCCATAAGTCCCCATATGCACACGATCCGGTGAAAATGAACAAGATAATCCATCGAAAATCATGCCATCTACTAATGTGCTATCGCCCATTTTCAAACCAAACCGACCTTTTGGTAAGTAGTAGGGTGCATTTGACATTGATTCCATGCCGCCTGCCACAATCACTTCTTCATCACCAAGGCGAATAATTTGATCGGCAAGTGTAACGCTTCGCATACCTGATGCACAAACTTTATTAATCGTTTCAGTTGTGACAGCCCACGGTAACCCAGCTTTTACCGCAGCTTGCCTCGATGGAATTTGACCTTGTCCAGCTTGAAGTACAGTCCCAAGAATCACTTCATCGACATTTTCCGGTTCTACTTTCGCACGTGATAAAGCCTCTTGAATCGCTATTCCACCTAAATCACTCGCTTGTAATGTTGAAAGTGCTCCGCCCATTTTTCCAAATGGTGTCCGTGCGCCTTCCAATATGACTGTTCGACTCATAATCGTTTCGCCTCCACTTTAATGATAGCGTTTACATTACTCGTTTCATTTTCGCTAACACCTAAACTTCTACCATAATTTAAATGAATTTCCGATGAAAATACTCGATTGAATTCGCATGACTGAACGCTCGCTCGAATACTCTCTAGAAAAAAAGAGGCTCTCCTAAAAGTTGAAAGAATGCAACTTTTGGGACGCCTCCCGTTTTTATGTGCGTGGAAATCATGCATTCTTTTACTATTTGGGCTTCGTGCCCGGTAAAGAAAGCCCTAAAATCAGTGTAACGCAAAAAAATAAACGGATAAACAATTGGGAGGCGTCCGAATAGCAAAGCTATTGGACAGCCTCTTTTTCAATAATTTCAGTATAGCTTATTTTTCAAATTGTCGCAATACAACTTATTGTAAAACTGATTCAGTTTCTCCCGCTTCTTCCGCTACTTCTTCCCCAAAGATTGAACGTTCAAGCAGTTCAGCAATATCATATGTGCCAACTGAATCTTCTACTTCGATTGCTTTCGTTCCATCCGATAACATCGTTAAGCAATACGGACAGCCAGAAGAAATAATCCCTGGACTCACTTCCATTGCTTGTTCCGTTCTTGCAACGTTAATACGGTGTCCAGTGTCTTCTTCCATCCACATGAGTCCACCACCTGCTCCACAGCACATGCCATCTTCGCGATTACGTTTCATTTCGATTAATTCGACACCTGGAATCGCTTTTAAAATTTCACGTGGTGGATCGTATACATCGTTATAACGCCCTAAATAACATGAATCATGGAATGTAATCGTTTCGTTAATCGGATGAACAGGTTTTAAAGCACCATTTTTCACAAGATCATAAAGCAATTCTGTATGGTGAACAACTTCTGCTTCAAATCCGAAATCCCGATACTCATTTTTAAAGATATTGTAAGCATGTGGATCGACTGTGACGATTTTTGTCACGCCTGCTTTTTCAAATTCCTTAATATTTGCTTCCGCCAACTCTTGGAATAAAAACTCATTCCCAAGTCGTCTCGGTGTGTCACCAGAATTTTTCTCTTTATTTCCCAAAATCGCAAACTTTACGCCCGCTTTGTTCATCAAATGTGCAAATGATAAAGCGATTTTTTGAGAACGGTTGTCAAACGCACCCATTGAACCAACCCAGAATAAGTATTCAAATGGTTCGTCAGCTTTTTTCAATTCCTTTACCGTTGGAATATGAAGGTCTGGACGTGCGTCTCTCCATTTTTCTTTTTCTTTACGATTGAGTCCCCAAGGATTTCCTTGGCGTTCGATGTTTGTCATCGCGCGCTGTGCATCTGCATCCATTTTACCTTCTGTCATCACTAAATGACGACGAAGGTCAATAATTTTATCAACATGTTCGTTCATCACTGGACATTGGTCTTCACAGTTACGACAAGTCGTACATGCCCAAATTTCTTCTTCCGTAATGACGTCACCAATTAGCTGTGGGCTATAAATATCATCGATTGATGCATTTTCAAGACCTGCTGCTAATGCAATTTGGTTACCTTGTGTTTCTTTAAATGCAAATGTCGGAACCCAAGGCTGCTGTTTCGTTACAAGTGCTCCGTGATTTGTTAAATGATCACGTAATTTTGTAATTAAATCCATCGGTGACAACATTTTTCCAGTTCCTGCCGCTGGACACATATTTGTACAACGTCCACATTCTACACATGCGTAAAAATCAATCATTTGCAATTGTGAGAAATCAGTGATTTTACCAACACCAATTGCCGGCATTTCATCGTCTTCTTCCATTTCTTCCATTGCTGAGAAGTCGATTGGCTCTAATTTCCCCGCGTTATCTAGACGGTGGAAATATGTATTGACCGGTCCTGCGATTAAATGTGCGTGTTTTGATTGTGGAACATAAACTAAGAATGTTAGTAAAATTAATAAGTGAATCCACCAACCAACAAAGAAAATTGCCGCTGCGCCTGTTTCTGGTAGGAAACTAAAAACTGTCGCAATCGCTGACGCAACTGGTTCAGTCCAAGATGCTTCATTGCCATGCCAAATCATATTCATCCCATTCGCTAAAAGCGTCGAAAGCATTAATCCGCCGATAAAGATTAAAACAAGCCCTGACTTCCAACCTCTTTTTAAGCGAACGAGCTTTTCAACATAACGACGGTGAAACGCCCAAACAACTGCCACTAAAATTGTTAATACAACGATTTCTTGGAAAAACGTAAATGCACCGTATACTGGACCGAATGGTAAATGTGATCCCGGCTTTAACCCTTTCCAAATTAAATCAATTGCCCCAAATTGAACGAGCAAAAATCCATAGAAAAATGCAACGTGAATCATTCCACTCTTCTTATCCTTCAATAACTTCTTCTGCCCAAATACATACACCCAAATATTTTGAAGACGTTCTTTTACACTGTCGTCAAATTCTTGTTTTCTACCTAATTTAATAAATTGCGTACGTGTTTTTATTAAATAAGTGAATAAAGCAAGTGCATAAGCAGTTACCCCAAGAAATAAAATCCAATTGGCAACAAGTAACAGATTCATTTCTCTTCCCCCTTTTTTTACTTTTACTTACAAATAGTTTAGTAGATAAAAACTTTTCTGTCGATACTCTATTTTCAGTATAATTTATGAACGAGCATTCAGTCAATGACTTTTCTAAAATATCAATTTTCCACTCGATTTTTCTAGCTGCTTTATAATGACGTTTATGAGTTACTTCATTGTTTTGTTTGAATTTATTTTATACTTTCGGTGCATTTACTTATTGTTCATTTTGCAGATATTTCATTAAATTTTTGCTACTTCGGGGGATTAAGGGGAAATTTCGGGGAAA
The DNA here is from genome assembly GCA_947644645.1 of uncultured Sporosarcina sp. GTDB lineage: Bacteria > Bacillota > Bacilli > Bacillales_A > Planococcaceae > Sporosarcina. The sequence continues at coordinate 8,473 of CANSAF010000012.1, forward strand.
TATATGCGAACTTCGGAGAATAACTACCGCACTTCGGGCAATTACATTTAAACTTCAGGGAATTCCCATAAAACTTCGGGGAATCCCTGATTTTTCTACTAATCATTTACAAACTTAATCGGCTGTAGTAAATCACCAAATAGCGTTTTTGCTTCATTGACACGATTAAATGGGATTTTTACGAGTATCGCTGTTGAAGGACCTGCTGAGTGATATAGATCTATCGTTTCTTCAATTTGAATTTTTTCATTGCCCATTAAACGACGAACTTCGTGTAAAATTCCTTTCGAACCGACGGGCCAAATTTGTCGGACGATTTTTTCATCCAATGCTTGACGAATTTTTTTCATGGAAGCTACTTTCTCTCCATTCTGTAAAATTTCTTCCCCGACGAGCGGTTTTCCGTAAATAAACCATTGTCCTTCTGTCACTTCTTCAATCTGCTGTTTACCAATCATTGTCACTGCTACAGCAGATTGGAGTAGTTCCATATTCGTTTCTGTACTTCCACTAATTGTAAAGTCATTTTCTCCTGCTTCTGCTAATAATTCCCGAACACCTTGTATGTATTTTTCCCAGCTTTTTTCGCCACTAAAATTATGAACTAAAATATTAATTGGTTTTGCGTCGGCAGCCCATTGTTCAAGAAGCGTAACACGAGCAGCATAATAAGCTGTTAATTGATCGGACACCTGAACAATATCTTGTGCTTTCTCACCAATTCCACCTGAATTATCCGTCGTGACAATCAAATCTCCAACCAATTTAATCGAATTTCTCATCCAATCCTTTGTCCTTTCTGCCCGATATTTTTCACTAATGGCATGACGATTGCCGCAATCAGCACATTAAAAATTGTCGCAATCAGAATGCCTGGCACTGCGCCAATGAAAAACGCTGGGGAAATTAAAAAATAAAAAGGGAGTGGTGCTAATAAACCATTTGCAAAAATAAAAAATAACCATTTACCAATTCGAAAATTCGCCCGGTGTAAATGTGCAAAGACATAGATAATGACAAGCATTTCAATCGCGATTAATAAATGAAAAGGCCCTAGCGGAAAGCCTCCCGATAGAGCGGAAACAATATGACCGATGAATGCGACAATCCCCGCAACCATCGGTGGTAAAAACAGCACTGAAACGAGCGCTGGTGTTGAATCTAATGCCGTTGATGCAATCCCAAGCGGAATTTTAAATAGCCCACCAATCGCACATAAAGCCGCAAACATAGCGGCCAAGGTTAATTGTTTAGTATTCACCCTTATTCCCCTTTTTCTTTTTCTCCGTGTGGAACACTTTCGTTCCGCGTACATATTCATTATCTTGAATAGATAAACGTGCATTCACAATACGAGCTGCAACGAATAGGTAGTCAGATAGACGGTTTAAATAACGAATTACCGTCGTTGGTACGTCGTCTTGTTCATTCATCAAAGTAACGGTTCTACGCTCTGCACGTCTTGCTACTGTTCTTGCAATATGCAATGTAGCTGCAGCCGGTGAACCTCCTGGTAAAATAAAACGTTCGAGTGGCGGCGCTTCTTCCATTAACACATCGATTCGCAGCTCTAATTGTTCAATAGATGCTTCGCTTAATTTATAATTTCGTTCTTCTAAAACGACCGATAAATCACCGCCCGCATCAAATAATTCATTTTGAATCGCTTCAAGATCTGTTAAAATATCTTGGAATTTCTGCGCGTCTAATTCTGTCATTGCTTTCCCAATAAAAGAATTCAACTCATCTGTCGTCCCATAAGCTTCTACGCGTAAATCGTCTTTTCGAACGCGCGCCCCAATTAAACTTGTTTTTCCTTTATCGCCTGTTTTTGTATAAATTTTCACAATCATTCTCCCCTTTTTTTAATGATTTTAGGTATCCCATACCAAATTTGAATAACTTCATCGGCTGCTTGAATAATATTTTGATAAAGTCTGCCGCATCGATCTCTTAATGCACGCATTTCTGGCTCAATCGGCACGATGCCCCGACTAATGTCTGTTAATATGACAATACATTCTCGATTTTCTAAAGCACGCATCACAAGTTTATTTGCGACTTCTTCATCACCTTCAAAATTTTCAAGCCATTTTTCTAAGTCAGTCACGATCACCATCTGATGACCGACAGAAGGTAATTTTCCCGAAATCCATTCTACATCTGTTTTACCTTCTTCTACCAACCATTTTTTTACATATGCTCTTTTCCCATTATAGGCACCGCCGATAACGACACGCATCTTTTTCGCTCCTTAAACGCTTGCTTACTTTCCCAAACAAGTTGCCAAATCGATTGATGTGGGATATCCCATGACCAAAAGTCTTTTTCTTCAGGGGAAAATTTCGTTAGTAAAATTCGAATAGGACCGCCATGCGTAACAATAAAATATGATGTTTTATCGCTCGGCAATTCACTTAGCGCGGCAAGTACTCTCGTTTCAACTTCTTGCAAACTCTCCCCATTTGGTGGCTTTCTTAACTTTGGTTCATCAATCCATTCTCTATACTTATCATTCTCTTTCAACATTTCATACGTTTTTCCTTCCCAATCCCCGAAAAAACTTTCTCGTAAGCGCCAATCACTTTCGTACATCGCATTCGGAAAATAAAGTGCTGCACTTTCTTTACAGCGTCGTAAATCGCTACCGTACACAATTTTTGGTTGCCAAGGAAGTGTTAATTTTTGATTCGTCCCAAGAATTGATTCATCTGTCCAACCAATATATTGTCTTTTTTGATTGCCCATTGTTGGCATATGGCGAATTAAAGTAAGAGTAAAATGGCGAACCATAATAAGACCTCCATCCCTTCAATAAATGCACCTGCTAAGTCGCCTGTCATCCCCTTAAAATTTTGGAGAGCCCATCGTCGGAAAATAAAAATAGAACCCGCAAGTACAATAAGTAAGGTAATTGAGAAAAAGTACGGTTTAAAAATTAACAATGGCATGACCATATAAAAAATAGAAATCATGATGACTGGGCGGCTCATTAGTCTTTCTTTAAAGAAAAAACCAAGCCCTTTTTTCTTGGCAGAAGGTAATGTCGCAAAGCAAATATTCAATGCAGCACGTGCTAAAAATGGAACAGCAATTAAAAAATAGACCAACTCAATTTCTTGCATCACTACTTCATAAATCACTGCAATTTTCATCAAGATTAATAAAATAAGTGCCATCGTGCCAAATGCACCGAGTCGTGGATCTTCGAGTATTTCAAAACGCTTTTCCGGTGCTTGATAAGAAAAAAATGCGTCCGCCGTATCTGCCCATCCATCTAAATGGAGTCCGCCTGTTAAACCAAAACCAATCGCGACAAGAACGATCGCCGTAAAAAGTGGGCTAAACCCAAAGTAATTGTTGCTGATGAAGTAAAATCCATAATTAATCGCTCCAATGAAAGCACCGATAAAAGGTAATGCGCAATACATCATTGTAATTTCTTTTTTGCCGAGTGGATATTCTTTTTTGATTGGGAAGACGGTGAAAAACTGAAATGCTAGCCATAATCCATTCATTCACCGTAGCCTCGCTCAATTATTTCTTGGACGAATGACCAATCGAGATGCTTTTTCACATGATTCGCCCATTCTTCATAAATATCGATTTGTGAGGGCGCATTCGTAACTGGACGGTCCACATCTTCCTCTTCAATACCGTGATTGTCTTGATATGGAATCACACCGACTACTGGAATCCCCGTGTACGATTCGATAAAATCAATGCCGTCTTGGAACCACGTAAGATCCCCACGAAATTTATTAATGATAATGCCTTTTACTCGCTTTCGCTGTTCAGGCGGCAATAATTGTAAAGTCCCGACAATCGAAGCAATGGCGCCGCCTTTATCAATCGGGGCAACAAGAATTGCGGGAACATCCGCGATTTCTGCCACGCGCATATTGACTACTTCACGGTCATTTAAATTCACTTCAGCCGGACTGCCTGCACCTTCGATAATGATGGCTTCATAACTCTCTGAAAGTTTTTGTATAGAATGTTCTATCGCTGCGACTGCTTGATCATAAAAACGTTCGCGGTACTCGAATCCTTTCATCTCGCCAAAATGATTTCCTAAAATACTCACTTCAGCACGCATGCTTTTTCGGATTTTCAACATGATTGGATTCATATAAATCGAGGCAGGTGTTTTTGCCGCCTCTGCTTGAATAAATTGCGCGCGACTAATTTCTTTTCCCCCACCTATTTCTGTTGTAAATGAAGATAAATTTTGCGATTTAAATGGTGCAACTTTTAAATTTTCATTGGCAAGGATTCGACAAAATGCGGTTGCAATCATGGATTTCCCGACATCTGAAGCCGTCCCTAATATCATAACGCCTTTCAACGTGCTTCCTCTCCTTTCCAGTAAATTGGAATTCCACCTTCCATTTCAATCGCTATATCTGCCATTCCCACAACTTTTTGATGAAGAAGCCCAAGCCATTTTCGGTATATTTCAGTTTCATCATATTTGGAAGGCAAATCATGAAGTACTTCATTGGACACGATGATGAAATGAGTAGCTTTCCCTAAAATTTGTTGAATGCTGTCCAGCAATGCCAACTCTTTTTTCTCCATACAGTTTGGCTGATGAATACAAGGCATGCCCGTTTCCCATCCTTCATAAAGTTCATTGGCAAGCCAAGTCGTCATACAATCCCATAAAATATAGTCTCCCTGCTGAATGAACGGAAGGACCTCGCTCAGATTCATCGGTTGTTCAATCGTTTGCCAATTGAAATCAGCTCGGTCTTGTTGATGTTTTTCAATTCTTGTTTTCATTTCTGCGTCTGTTGGAACGCCTGAAGCGATATAAATCAGACGTCGGTTACAATCATCTCCAGCTGTCAATAAACTTTCCGCATAAGCACTTTTTCCACTTCGAACCCCGCCACTAATAAATGTTAATTTTCCGCGAACCATTGACTTAATGCCTTTCTTAAAAAAGTCATTTGCGCGGTTGTTTTGATGCCGACACGTAACCAATGTCCATCCATTCCGATGAAGTTTTCAGTATGTCTAAGCACAATCCCTTTTCTTAATAAATCTTCATATAATTGCTTTGTTTTTTGTTCATCTGCCAATTTAAAGACGACGAAATTAGCAACTGATAGCGTATAAACACATCGATGTTCAGTTAAAAATGCCTCGAATTTTTGACGTTCGCTTTCACAATGCTTTTTCGTTCGATTGACGAAATCTTCACCTTCCAAACAAATCGCTCCTATTTCCGCTGCCACTCCATTAATATTCCAATGCGGCGCAAATGATTGAAGTGTTTGAATGACAGATGTTCCTGCCACAACATAGCCCAGTCGAATACCTGGAATCGCATACATTTTTGTCATCGAACGGACGATGATTAAATGATCATTCGCTTTCACCTCAGGAATGAATGATAAAGTTTCATCAACAAAATCAATAAACGCTTCGTCTAATACAATCTCGCATTGTACTGTTTTAGCGTGCGCGATAAGTTCCATTAACGTAGCTTTTGGCGGCAATATGCCCGTCGGATTATTCGGCGTACATAAATAAAGGACGTCTGCTGTGATCATCGCTTCTTTTATTTCACCGATTGGCAATTGAAAATCTGTCGCTTCTTTCATCAAAATTCGTCGTATTTTAACATTTTTAGCGTGTAATGTTGCTTCATATTCTGAAAATGTTGGATGAACAATGATTGCCGTTTTCCCTCGGTATCGTTCTGCCAATAAAGCTAAAATTTCAGCAGCTCCATTTCCGATGAATAAATGGCTTGGATTGATGCGATGGAATTTTGCAGCTGCCGATAAAAATGGTTCCCCGTAAGGATCAGGATAAGCCATTACTTTTTCCAATAAAGCGGGCCAAGTTTTGATCACTTTTTCTGGTAACTGAAATGGGTTAACGTTTTCACTAAAATCATTGATAACATCTGGCATCGCTTGATTCAATTCTGCATATAATCGATGGGGATTTGCACCGTGCTTAGGTAATAACATTTAATAACACTCCAATCATTGTAAATAAAATCCAAAAAATGAAAGTAACGCGGTACATATCCGCAATTGCCCATTGAATATGTTGGCGATTTAATGCTGTGTTTTTTAATCCGATGACTGCTCGTTTAGATGGAACACCTCGATACGTCGATTCCCCGCCTAATTGAATCCCCAATTGCCAAGCAGTCGCCGCTTCTAAATAGCCACTATTCGGACTCGCATGTAGCCGGGCATCACGCAACCAATTTTTCATCCGCTCACCAATCGAAAGCCCACTTCGATTTGGCGTGAAACAAATAATGAATAACCCCGTTAACCTCGCTGGGATAAAATTGAACACATCATCTGCCCTAGCGGAAAACTTCCCAAAACTTTTATAACGTTCATCTTTATAACCAATCATCGAATCTAAAGTATTAATGGCTTTATAGATCCATAAGCCTGTTGCGCCAAATAAAAATGCCCAAAATAATGGAGATGTCACGCCGTCCGCTGTATTTTCCGATACCGTCTCAATCGTTGCGCGTGAAATCTCGCGTTCTGATAATTTTTCTGTATCACGTCCAACAATATACGAGCATTTTGTTCTCGCTTCTTCTAAATTGCTTTCCGTAAGCGGCTGATAGACCTCTAATGCGGCAACACGTAAGCTTTTTTGTGCCAAACCAATCGCAATGAGAACCGCTTCTACAGCAATTCCAAGAAATAGATTGAGTTGATAACTTAAAAGGACCATTGCAGTGACAATGATAAAGACAAGCATCACCGTTACGGCTAGTAAAATAGCACCTTTCAAAGTACGGAAGCGACCTTTATTTAATTTCCCCGTCATTTTTGAAATAAATAAGCCAATCCAGCGAACAGGATGCGGCCAGTTTGGCGGGTCACCGATCAATCTGTCGAGAAAAAAACCGATGCCAATCGCTAAAAAATGAGCTGGTATCATGTCATCTCTCCCCGATTCTTTTTATATGTACGAATGGCTCGAATTGTACATTCATAAACGCCTTCTGCAATTCTTTTCCCTAGTGGTGTAATCGGTCCCGCATAAGGTAAGCTTTCACCCTTTTGCGTCGCTGCGATTAAAATACTATCCGTCGACGTACCAGTTGCAATGGTATCTGTAATTGGATCTTTGACATTTTCCACTTGAAAAGCTTTCGTCTTCGCTTCAGTTGCCGTAACAACCGCCTGAATGAAAGCCTCTTCCTGTAAATACCCATTAATGATAATCCATGTATTCACTGTACCGATTGTAAAATCATCATTTCTTTTATAAACTTCCGATACGTCAACTGCATTTCCAAGTCCTGCCGTTACCGCAATGACAACTGAACCAAAAGACGCTTCATATGTTTCAATTTCAACATTTTCCGTTAAAGCTGCAGTCATCATTCCAACCGTTTCTGATAATGAAAATGAATGTTCTTTTAAATAATTTGCCATTTCACTTGGCACATCACTTGCGTTATAATGCTGGTCGACATGGCGATTGATAAAGGTTTTGTACCAGCCAATTCCCGCATTATGAACTGCTGAAGATAATGTTTTTAAAGGTATATGCGTTTGTAAAACGACTTGTTGATTAGAAATTGTGAAATCTTGTTTCGTCACGATGCTTTTTTCTTTAGAATTCATTTCTGGCGACATCAGCGTTATTTGTGGCTTTGGTCGCGCTGGATGTGCTTGCATTTTCACATTGGCTTCGTAAACAAATTCAATCGCTTGTTCTTGAATCACTTCTTGCGGTTTGCCAATTTGTTCGACTTCTCCGTTATTCATTAACAATAAACGATCGCAATAAAGTGCTGCTAAATTAATATCATGAAAAATTGAAATGACCGTTAAATCTTTTTCACACGCCTCTTTTTGAATCATATTAAGCAATTGTTGTTGATGTGCAATGTCTAAATGATTTGTCGGCTCATCTAATAGTAAAATGGGTGCTTCTTGTGCAATTGCTTGGGCGACAAAAACGCGTTGTTGTTCGCCACCTGAAAGCAATTCAATTGGCTGATTTTCATAATGTGTAATTCCCGAACTTTCCATCGCGGCACGCACTGCTCGTTCATCTTCAGCCGACCAAGATGAAAATAAGCCTGACTGATGCGGATATCTACCAAGTGCCACAGTTTCCCAGACACTATGCGAAAAAGCATGTGCATGGAGTTGTGGAAGAACGGCTACTTTTCGGGCAAATGCTTTTGCAGAGTAAGCAGTTGAAAGCAGTCCATCAATTTCTACTTGGCCCGTTGTTGGCTTTAAAATACCAGAAATTAATTTTAAAAGTGTCGATTTCCCACTACCATTCGGACCCAAAATGCCAAGAATTTCTCCCTTCTTAACTTCAAATGACACCGATTTCACGATTGGTTTTCCGTCATAACCGCCCGATAAATTTTGTACTTTTAACATATTACATCGCTCCTCTCCGTCTTTGCCTGTAGAAAATGTACGCAAAGACCGGTGCGCCGATAAATGCGGTAATGACCCCGACCGGTAATTCTGAAGGTGAAATAATCGTTCTTGCAACAAGGTCACAAATGATTAACAGCGATGCACCGTTCATAAACGATAAGGTTAATAAATGGCGATGATCCGCCCCCCACATTAATCTTGTCATATGTGGGACAACTAATCCGACAAAACCAATCGTTCCTGATACGGCAACTGCAGAGCCTGTTAAAATTGAACCGCCGATTAAAATCATAAATTTACGTTGTTTTACATTGACGCCTAAATGGATGGCGCGTTCTTCGCCGAATAACATCGCATTTAATTCCCGACGGTTCAGCCATAATAACATCGAACCTATACAGACAAAAGGCAAAATCATCATCGTATACGACCATCCACGCATCGAAACACTACCAAGTAGCCAGCCAATCACTTGTCTCAGTTCTTCCCCTGTTAGCGCAATCATGAGTGATAATACTGAACCGAGAAAAGCACCAAAAATAATCCCTGTTAAAATAATTGTTTCCATTCTCATCGCACGGTCTACAAGTCGCGCAAAACCGAGCACTAAAAACATCGTAAGCGCCGCGCCTATCATACTGAAAACAGGTAAAGTAAAGGATCCTAAAAATGGAATAGAGATACTAAAAAAGAGTGTCATCACAGCACCTACAGAGGCACCGGATGACACTCCGAGGGTATACGGATCAGCAAGTGGATTTTTTAACAGTCCTTGAAACGCAGCACCTGCTATTGCAAGTGAAGCTCCGACCAATCCAGCTAATACAACGCGTGGCATTCGAATTTTCCATAATATATTCGTTAACTTCTGATCCGTTCCATCCCATAATGTTTGGATTGGAATTTTTACCGTTCCAATTGAAACACCGAGCCATACCGCTACAACTAATGTAGCGGCAGACACGATGTAGGCGACGCTTGATTTATTCACCAAAAGCCTCTGGATAAACAGCTTTTGCAAATGCTTCAAGTCCTTCTGCTAAACGTGGACCTGTACGACTTGTTAAGTTCTCATCAACTTGAATCACTTGCTCTTCCTGAATGGCTTTAATTGTATCAAAACCATCTCGTGCATAAACATCTTCTACTGCAGTATCGATATAATCATACATAACGATAATTGTTTCAGGATCGCGGTTTACAATTTCTTCCGGATCCATAACGAACCAACCTTCTTGGTCATCTGCAATATTTTTAGCACCAATCATATCAAGAATTTCTTGGACAAATGTTCCTTGACCAGGCGTGTAAATCTCAGGTGCTGGTGAAGTTTCAACAAATACTGTTTTTTCTTCGTCAATGTCTTTTACTTTCGCTAAAACATCTTCAATTTTTGTTTTCATCTCGTCAATGATTTGATCAGCTTCTTCAACTTTATTCGTTAATTGACCGATTGTCTCAATTGTTTTGTAAGTATCTTCGAAATTCGTCGCGTTTTCTACGACAAATACTGGAATACCTGCATTACGAATTTGGTCAAAACCATCTTCTGATCCTGCGTATGACATATTATGCGCGAAAACAACTTCTGGATCTAATTCAATAATTTTTTCTACGTTAAATTCCATACCGCCAATTTTTTCTTTTTCTAAAGCTTCAGCTGGATAATCGTCATAATCATTGACCCCAATAATTTCATCTGCAAGTCCTAACGCAAATAAAATCTCTGTATTACTTGGTTGCATTGAAACAATTGACGACGGGGCTGTTTCTAATGTAACTTCATTGCCAATTGCGTCCGTTACGGTCATCGGATAAGCTTCTTCAGCAGATTCCCCTGATGAATCCTCTTGACCTTCATCTTCCGTGACAGGTGGTTCATCAACTTTTGGCTTGTCTTCTGTTGGCGCTGTTCCACATGCTGCAAGTACAAAGACTGCAACGAGTGACATGAGCCAAAGTTTCCATGTTTTATTCATGCTTTTCTCTCCTTTTTCCCAAATAAAAAATCCCTTGTATCGCTACAGAGGGAATAGTGTGAAAGTCTAGACATAGTCATTAATTGGAATGAATATATCGATTTCCACCATACCTATTCCGCGTAGGTCGTTCAGGTGATTCATAAAGGCAGGTTTCCTGGCTTATGGCTTATCTACGTTTTGCCGCCTTCCTGGATTTTCTCCAGTGGCAAATTGGCAATCCGCTTCCATTTACAGTGGCGGGACCGCATCGGATTTTAACCGACTTCCCTTTTAACTCGAAAAACTTCGAGCACCTTTATGTTTGGATTAATATTATTCTCATTTCCAAGTATACTATAAAATTTTAAATTGTCGATAATTGATGAATTGATGGCAGATTGCAGGATTTTGACGGATTTTTAAATTGCGGGCAGATTTCGAGAGATTGCGGGCACATTTTCGAGGATTGCGGGCACATTATTTTTTCTGCGGACATTTTTGGCAATTGTGCGGACATTTCCATACTTTCTGCGGACATTCCTAGCAATTGCGCGGACATTATTTTTCCCACGCTTATCCAAATAAAAAAGGCATTCTCCAAAGTCTATTCTAGATTTTGGAGAATCGCCTTTAAATTACATTCTTTCTGGAGCTGAAACGCCGATTAGGTTTAATGCGTTCGCTAATGTTGTACGTGTTGCTGTAATCAATGCAAGTCGAGCTTCAGAACGCTCTTTATGATCTGTATCTAATACTTTCTCTGCATTATAGAATGAGTGGAATGTTGCTGCTAGTTCTTGAATATAATTGGCAATTCTATGCGGTGCGCGTGCTTTTGCAGCGTCTGCAACGACTAATGGGAAGTCACCAATTTTTTTCAATAGATCAATTTCATGTTCAGCTGTTAATAAATTTGCACCTTCTTGATTCGGTGACAAGTTTAGTTCTTCAGATTGACGTAAAATCGAACAGATTCTAGCATGTGCATATTGTGCATAATAAACTGGGTTTTCGTTTGATTCGGAAACAGCTAAATCTAAATCGAAATCCATTTGTGCATCGCCTGAGCGCATTACGAAGAAATAACGAACTGCGTCTAATCCTACGTCTTCAACAAGTTCACGTAAAGTAACTGCTTTACCCGTACGCTTACTCATGACCATGCGCTCGCCATCTTTATATAATTGAACCATTTGTGCGACGATCACTTCTAATGTATCTTTCTCATATCCTAATGCTTCAATCGCTGCTTTCATACGTGGAATATAACCGTGATGGTCAGCACCCCAAATATTGATTAGCTTGTCAAAACCACGTTGGATTTTATCTTCATGATAAGCAATATCCGGTAAAATATAAGTGAATGAACCGTCTTTCTTAATTAACACACGGTCTTTGTCATCACCGAATGTTGTTGAACGGAACCATGTTGCACCGTCTTCTTCAAAAACATGTCCGTTTTCACGAAGTTTTCCTAATGCATTTTCAATTTTTCCACTACCGTATAAAGATGTTTCAGAGAACCAATTGTCAAACTGTACGCGGAAGTTTTTTAAGTCCGTTTTTAATTTATTTAATTCAAATTCTAAACCGTAAGAACGGAAGAAGTCATAGCGTTCTTCATCAGATACATGCTTATATTTGTCGCCGTATTTTTCAGCAAGTTCTTGACCGATGCCGATGATATCTTGACCGTGATAACCATCTGCTGGCATTTCACGTTCTTCGCCAAGTGCTTGGAAATAACGTGCTTCAACTGAACGAGCAAGATTGTCAATTTGGTTTCCTGCATCGTTAATATAATATTCACGAGAAACATCATAACCTGCAAAATCTAACACATTACAAAGTGAGTCACCTACTGAGGCACCACGCGCATGCCCTAAATGTAAATCACCTGTTGGATTTGCTGAAACGAACTCAACTTGAATTCTTTCTTTGTTGCCAGCTTCAGAACGACCGTATTCAGCACCTTTGTCCAATACTGTGTGCACAACTTGTTGCAAATAATCTTTTTTCAATGTGATATTAATAAAACCAGGTCCTGCGATGTCGATTTTTTCGATTGAAGCACTTTCTTTATTTAAGTTTTCAACAATCGCTTCTGCAATCGCACGAGGTGGTTTTTTCGCAAGTTTTGTTAATTGCATAGCGATGTTTGTTGCGTAGTCACCATTTTCTTTATGTCTTGGTGTTTCTAAAATAATATCTGGCAATGCTTCTTCTGTTAATTGTGCTGCCACGACTGCTTCGTGAATCGCAGCTTTTACTTTTTGTTGTGTTTGTTCAACGATGTTCATGATTTTCCCTCCGAATATGTAATCGATAATTCATATATGCCTATTTCTGAGCCTTCCGCATATAATTTATACGCTGCGGAAAACTTACCATTATTCCCTACTGCAGGGCTGAAACTTAATTCCTTCGCTTCAACTTGTAATTTAAATGTCATAGGTCCGTTTTCATACTCGCCAAGCTTCTTGCCTTTTGTGGATAAAGGGAGACGCATTTTCACTGCACCTGAACGCATAATCAGCGCTTCCTCGTGACCTAATTTAATCGTCGTTTGGATTTTTTGACCACCTTCTACTTCTTCATATTGCAAATAAAAAGTACCGTTTTTCTCCATATACCGACCGACAGCTTGAAATTCATGTGTTTCCTTTTCTTGCCCCGGGTGTTGGATTGACGAATGAAGCTGGACATCTACAGTTTCTTCTACCGCTTTTCGATCCATTTCCGTCACCGTCCTCTACTAAAAAATATCTTCTTATTATAACCTTCTTTTCGATGACATTCCAATATCCATTATTATTTCTTTAAAGAAAGCGTTTAATCTATCGAACTTGGCTGCATACTAACCTTATTAACATGGACAGGACGGGATAAGATGCAGCGGACAGTTTATGTAAAAAAGAAGAAAAGAAAACAATCCTTTCGACGAGTCATTTTAATCGCGGTAACAATTTTCACGGCAATGTTGACCTTTTACGGCGGCTTATTCGTTTATGCACAAATGACGGGAGCCCCTTCACTTAGCGTACCAAAAGCTTCTGTTTTTCTCGATCAAAATGGGAAAAACATCGGGGATCATTTCGCAGCAGAACGGCGTTACTGGGTAGATTTGGAAGATATATCCCCTTTTTTAATTGACGCAGTTGTTGCTACAGAAGACCGTAATTTTTATAAACATAATGGCTTTGATTATAAACGAATTGCGGGCGCTTTATTAAAAGATATTAAAAATCGAAGTAAAGTGGAAGGCGCGAGTACGATTACGCAGCAATATGCAAGAAACCTTCATTTATCACATGCGAAAACATGGAAACGTAAAATTAACGAAGCGCTCATCGCTTTTCGTTTAGAACGTTTTTACGATAAAGATGTTATTTTGGAAGGCTATTTAAATACTGTGTATTTCGGACATGGCATGTACGGCGTTGAAGCCGCGAGTAATTTTTATTTTGCTAAATCGGCAAAAGATTTAACTTTGGAAGAAGCTGCGGTCATTACAGCAATTGCGAAAGGACCGACGCTTTACTCTCCGATTAATTATCCTGAAAATTCTACAGCTCGAAAAGAACTGATTTTATCTTTAATGGCTTCACAGGATATTATTTCAAGCGAGCAAGAAGCACGGGCAAAAAATGCAGTCGTTCAATTAAAAACAGAAGAATGGAAAAAGCAAAAGAAAATGGCACCGTATTTTCTGGATGAAGTTTGGAAAGAAGCGGAAAAAGTTCTCGCTTCAAAAGGACGATATCCTGAAGAAGGTGGTTGGACGATTCGAACGACGTTAAACACGCAACACCAAAAAATCGCGGAGGAAACGATTCAAAAATGGATGCCTAAAGACGAATTACAAATCGGCTTCATGTCTATGGATCCGGAAACGGGCGGCATTACTTCGCTTGTTGGTGGGATGAATTATGCGGAAAGTCCATTTAACCGAGCTACACAAGCAAAACGGCAACCAGGTTCCGTGATGAAACCAGTTTTATATGCAGCAGCGCTTGAAAACGGATTTAACCCGCTTACCTTTTTAATGCCTGAAAAAACGATCTTCACTTATGATGGCGGACGAGAAACGTATGAGCCGAAAAACGTAAATGGAAAATTTGCCGATCATCCAATTTCATTGGCGCAAGCATTGGCGATTTCAGATAATATTTACGCAGTGAAAACGCTCGAAGAAGTCGGTTATGAAAGTTATCAAAAAATGGCTGAAAAACTTGGCATCGACGTGAAATTCCCTGCCGCACCAGCTGTTGCACTTGGCACAACAGAAGTAACATTAAAAGATATGACAAATGCGTATAATCGAATTGCAGCAGGTGGTATCGATATTGAAGCGAATACAATCATTTCAATTATGGATAGTGAAGGAAAAACCGTCTATGAACGACCGAAGCAGAAAGAAAAACAAGTAATGTCTGAACAAGATGCTTTCGTTTTAACACATTTATTAACGGGTATGTTTGACCCCGTCTTTAATGATTATTCTTCCGCCACCGGTTTATCCATGCGGCAAAAACAAACAAGACCGTATGCGGCTAAATCGGGCACAACGATTTCAGACCAATATTTAATCGGATTTACACCTTCTTTAACGACAGGTGTTTGGAATGGGTTTGATGTTGGGAAACAATTAGATTCAGCGGAAGATCAAGCAGCTACAAAAAAAATATGGATTGAGTTTATGGAAGGCGTTCATAGCGGCAAGACGCCTGAACCTTTTATTCCTCCTGAAGGTGTTAGTAGCGCCATTATCGACGTTGAAACGGGTGGATTGGCAGTTGCTGAGTGTGAAAAGCAACGTCTCGTTTATTTGAAAGACCAAGACATTCCCGAAAAACTATGTACAGATCGATCTTTACAAGAAATGCGTTCGGGTGATAAAAAGAAAAAAGAATTTAATTTATTTCCTTTTTCATTTTTTGATTAAAAAAGGCTGTCCAGAAAGTCTAGAAATCGACTTTCTGAACAGCCTCTTTTTACCATTCATGCAAAGTTAAAAAGCAAGACTATCATGCTTGGGTTGGATTGATAAACTTGCTTCCTGTGCAGTACATTTTATGGTAGTCCTAGCATTACATGTGTAAGCTATACTAATAGTGTACTTCCTTTTGTTCGGACATTCAACATCCCAAGCAAAATAATTCTTGTTTCATAAATCATTTTTCAATTTAATGCAAATGAATTATACAGTTAGCCCATCATGTAACTCTTTAGAGCTACGCGCCCACAGTTCTTCATTATGTGCTTTTAAAAATTCTGCAAGTACTTGTTTCGATGAATCATCCATCTCATCTACGATAATGCGCCCTTTCATGGAGCGATCCATTTTATTGACATGTTCAACGAAGTTTTTATAACCGCGACGAATTGAACGGTCAATGACCATCTCACATGCCGTCACACCTGCATAATAAGGACCTTCTTCTTTATATTCAATCGTCACCCAAATTAACCAATATTTTTTACCATTCGCAGACTCTTCACGTGTCGGTAAAAATTTAATGCCGCGCTCTAATTTACTTCGTGCATGCATAGCACCGATTTCAATCGAGGCAGTTTTTTCCTCAACATCAATGACGACGGGCGTTACGTTCTCAAGCGATAAAGAGCCTACGCCGAACCCTTTATGACCGTCAATCGGATCATCTTTTATAATGGCGAATTCCATTTTCGCTTTCGGTTTTTGTTCATTCCCCATTTCAATACCCCTCCAACTTTGATAATATCCTTAGTATACTGGATATTTGGGGAGGGGGAAAAGAATATGCCATATGTAACTGTAAAAATGCTCGAAGGTCGCACAGATGAGCAGAAAAAAGCGCTATGTGAGAAAGTCACAGCAGCTGTTTCTGAAACAACAGGCGCACCTGCAGAAAAAATTGCTGTCATAATTGAGGAAATGAAGAAATCTGATTATGCTGTCGGCGGAAAGCGTTTAATCGATTAAAAAAGGCTATGTGGCGAGTCTAAGTTCCTGACTTGCCACATGCCTTCCGCTTTTGTATTCGTTGATTCTATGCGATTTGTTCCTTTTTGCGAGTATTTGGCGAAAGATTTAAACTGCTAACCCTTCTAGTTTATGAATGAAATCAAATGCTTCTTTCATTTCCTCGTCTGTAAATTTCAATTTACTTTTCACGATATGCACTTTTTCAATTTGTTCTTCTTGTTGTAAATGGTCAAAATAAAGAAGCGTCGACACCAATTCTAAAAAGCGTGATGTTTTACTTTGCATTTGTTCGATTACAGGCTGAAGTTCATTATTTTTTTCTGTCATCGTCTCCAGAAAATGCACACCTTCTTCAGATACTTCGTATTGATATTGATTATAAGAGCCTTTATGAATATACGTTTCTTCTAAAAAACCCATTTCACATAATTCTTCTACACGTAATGTTAATTCCTCCGAATAAGGTCCATACATATGTAAACGGAACCTTTCTGCGAACGGAAAGTTCATTTTCTTTGCGATAAAAATCATTTTTTGCAATTTCTTTCGCCCAGTTACTTGCTCAGCAAGCGAAATAAATTGAATAATCTTTGCATGTTCTTGCAGCAAAATGTCCACCCTTTCTATTTATTCAACATCTCGTAAATTTCTTTATATAAAGGATTTTCTCCGGTTTGCAGTAAATCTTCTGGAAAATATAATTTATGGTCTGTCCTTCTTTTTCCAGAAATTGCATCTACTACATCTGATGAACGAGAAATTTCCCTAAGTTCTTTATTCGGCATTTGTAAAAAGATTGGAAGTCTTTCATTTTCCTCTCCTGGTCGATAAAAATCATACGGTAAATCTGATGACGAATCAACTACTAAATAATACTCTGGATCCAGTCCCGCTTGATTAAATAACACTTCTAGTTGTTGTAACTTTTTATATTCAGCCGCTGGATTAAATTCAACATATTGAAATAAACGGCGATTTAAAAATCTTGCGCTTAAATCACTTAAAATCGTATCTTGCTCTTTTGTCCACATTTGGAAATATGTTGTCACGACTCCTTCATCTAATGCAATATAATCCTCCAAATCATACTCTTTTTTGAAGAATGTCTCAAAATGAACAGGCGCTTGTCCAAACTGATAGCCTGTTTCATATAAATATTTTGCACGATGAAGAACCTTTTTTAAAATGACTTCTGCGCTTCTAGAAACTGGATGAAAATAAACTTGCCAATACATTTGGTAACGACTCATAATATAATCTTCCACAGCATGCATACCGCTCGATTTGACAACGGCTTGATCTTCCGCTGGACGCATGACGCGTAAAATTCTTTCCATATCAAAATGACCATAAGAAACGCCTGTATAATAAGCATCTCTTTGTAAATAATCCATACGATCCGCGTCAATTTGACTGGAAATTAAACTAACAACGAGCTTATCAGGATAAGTTTTATCGATAACATCCGCTACTTTTTGTGGGAATTGATCACTTACTTTTCGTAAAATCGCATTCACTTCTGTAGCACCTAATAAAATTTTTTGGGTGAATTCTTCATGATCCAAATCAAAAACATTTTCAAATGCATGCGAAAATGGACCGTGTCCTAAATCATGGAGTAGAGCTGCACAAAGTGTCACGAGCCTTTCTTCTTCATCCCATTCAGGTCTTCCACTAAATCCATCATCAATAATTCGTCTCACAATCTCATATACACCTAGCGAATGTTGAAAACGACTATGTTCAGCCCCGTGAAAAACAAGATACGTAGTACCAAGCTGTCGAATACGGCGAAGCCTTTGAAATTCACGTGTGCCAATAATATCCCAAATGACTTTATCGCGTACATGGACATAGCGGTGCACAGGATCCTTGAAAACTTTTTCTTCTTTTAACTTTTCATTTTTATACCCCATTTGACACCTCCGAAAACTACTTATTATATTGTACTCAAAAAATGAATAACTCGAAAGAAAAATAGTCAACAATTTAAATAACTTTCTTTCGTATATTTTCTGATGAATAAAATGTTAGTGAATTGTACACACTGCTAGTAGTAAGAGATTATGAATATGGCAGGAGGCACGACAATGGTGAAGATTAGACAGGATGCGTGGTTAGAAGAAAATGATGTTTTATTGGCAGAGACGGTTTTACGACATGTACGCGAAGGCAGCACGCAGCTTAGTGCTTTTGAAGAAGTTGGCGATGCATTAAATCGTACTGCAGCAGCTTGTGGTTTCAGGTGGAATGCAGTCGTTCGAAGAGATTATGAAGATGAGTTGGAAGAAGCAAAGAAAGAAAGAAAACAAGCAATCCGTATGCTTGGCAATGATTTTAAACGACGTGGTCAACAACTTTATACGCCGACACAAGGTGCTCAAGAAGAAAATAAAATTTCTATTCCTTTGTCTGCACTTTCTTTAGATACAGTGATTGCTTATCTTGTACGTTTACATCATAGTGGCGGCGGAGATATTGAATCTCTACGTTGGAAACAAACAGCAAAGGCAGCTACTGAAACGATTCATCAGTTAGAAAAAGAGATTCAACAATTGAAAAATGAAAATGAAACATTGCGCACAGACTATGAACAATTCGTTCAAATTATGAATCGTGCAAGAAAGTTCGTTACATTAAGCGATGATGAGATTCGTAGCGCGCCAACTTTTACAATGGAGCCGAACGGAAATTTAATCGCAAAAGAGCCGCCACTTCAATAGAAATGGCGGCTTTTTTGCGGTCTAAACGACGTTCTACACTTTTAAGAATATCCAGTTCCGAACGTCAGACCTTCGGGATGCTTCAACCTTGAATGGGAGGGAAAACCGCCCCCCATTTCAAGGTCTCCAGCACCTGTCAGGTCTAAACGACGTTCTACACTTTTAAGAATATCCAGTTTCGAGTGCCAGCTCCTCGGGCCATAAGCATTCCATCTATGTGGCAAAGTACGCCACGTCGATGGAACGACTTATGCCTGTCGGAGCTAAACGGCACTCTCCACTTTTAAACTATCCAGTTTCGAACGTCAGACCTTCGGGATGCTTCAACATTGAAGTGGAGGGAAAAGCCCCCTCCATTTCAATGTTTCCAGCACCTGTCAGGTCTAAACGACGTTCTACACTTTTAAGAATATCCAGTTTCGAGTGCCAGCTCCTCGGGCCATAAGCATTCCATCTATGTGGCAAAGTACGCCACGTCGATGGAACGACTTATGCCTGTCGGAGCTAAACGGCACTCTCCACTTTTAAACTATCCAGTTTCGAACGTCAGACCTTCGGGATGCTTCAACATTGAAGTGGAGGGAAAAGCCCCCTCCATTTCAATGTTTCCAGCACCTGTCAGGTCTAAACGACGTTCTCCACTTTTAAGACAACATTTTTTTGTTTCTTTCTAGGACTCTGTTTAGGTAGAATGTGTAGAGTTCCATTTCTTCGTTTTGAAAGCTTTGTAGTTTGACGTTATTGGATAGGTTTTTCAATAGTGTTTGGATGCGTATGACGACATCGCTCACTGTGAGTGAAATGCCTAATAACTCTTCTAAAGAAGCCATCACTTCTGGTCGAATGGTTGGGTAGACGAATTTGGTTTCTTCACCTTTTAAGCCGATTTCGTACATATCACGAATAAGTTCGGCTCTTTTGGATCCGCTACCTTCAACACATAAATAAATTTGAACGGCAATTCCTTGACGCAGTCGTCTTTGTGAAATGCCTGCAAATTTTTTACCATCAATACTTAAATCGTATGAACCCGGGCAATAGGAGCCGACAATTTCATAGGCTTTAATTTGATCGCCGGCTTCTGGGAATAACAAGCGAATAAACGCGAGCATTACGTCATAGCCCGTTGAAATATCGATAGACGTATCTTTTTCTGATAAAACAATGGAAACATTTAAAACACCTTGGTCCAATACAACAGCCAATCCACCAGAATTTCGAACGATGGATGGATAACCTGCTTGTTCTAAATAAGCAGTCGCTTCCCCGATATAAGGGAGACGGTGATCTTGTATGCCTAGCACAACTGTCTCATCATGAACCCAAGTCCGTACAGTTGGCACGCTCATCCCCTGTCCAACAAGATGGCAAAGTGTATCATCTGCTGCAAAAGATTCCAATGCCGAACGTCCGCGACTACTCATCGACTCTTCAATTAAACGCCACTCTGGAACTTGTAAAAGCGCTTCATGTTTTGACATAATGGTCGCTCCTACTTATAAACTTTGTGCTGCAGTCATTAGGCTTAATTTATAAACATCATCTGCTGAACAACCTCGTGATAAGTCGTTCACTGGTGCATTTAAACCTTGTAAGATTGGCCCAATTGCTTCGTAACCGCCTAAGCGCTCTGCAATTTTATAGCCAATGTTTCCAGCTTCAAGTGATGGGAAAACAAATACATTCGCATCTCCTTGAATGTCTGAGCCTGGCGCTTTTTTCGTAGCAATTTCAGGCACATAAGCAGCGTCAAATTGGAATTCACCGTCAAGTGTTAATTCAGGTGCTAATTCTTTTGCGATTTTTACAGCTTCTGCAACTTTTTCAGTTTCTTCAGTAACTGCCGAACCTTTCGTTGAGAATGAAAGCATTGCAACACGTGGATCAATACCAAATGATTTTGCTGTTTCAGCACTTGCCACAGCAATTTCCGCTAATTCTTGAGCGTTTGGCGCAACTGTAATTGCACAATCTCCAAAGACAAGTTTTTCTTCGCCTTTCATCATGATGAAAGCACCGCTCGTTCTTGAAATGCCTGGTTTCGTACGAATAATCTGTAGTGCTGGGCGAACTGTATCTGCCGTTGAATTGACTGCACCACTTACAAGTCCATCCGCACGTCCTGTATGTACAAGCATCGTTCCGAAATAGTTAACATTCGTTAAAAATTTACGCGCTTGCTCTTCTGTATTTTTACCCGCACGACGTTCTACAAAACTTGCCACAAGCTCTTCAAAATAAGGCGCTGTTTCTGGATCAATAATTTCAATATCTTTTAAGTCTACAGCTGCTTCAGTCGCTGCAGTTTTAACTTCTTCAATATTTCCTAAAAGAATCGGTTTTACAAGACCTTCTTCCGCTAAACGAACTGCCGCTTGTAAAATTCTTGCGTCTGTTCCTTCAGGTAATACAATCGTTTTTTCATGTCCTTGTAAACTTGCTTTTACTTGATCAAATAAGTTTGTCATTTTTTCCCGCCTCCGGTTAATTTTATACTTCTAGCATACACTAAATAGCGCCATGTTAAAAGGATACCCTTTCCTGTCAATTAAGCGACAACCACGCGCCTGAAAGATCTTTATATTCGGAATATAACGTATGATTTCACCCCAAAATAAATCAATTAAAAAGGAGTATTTCAATTATGAATAAAGCCATGATTTCATTGGAGGGTTGGTATGTTTTACACGATTTTCGCATGATTGACTGGATATCTTGGAAGTTAATTTCCAAAGAGGAACGTCAAACAATCATCACGGAGTTCCATCAATATTTGGACACACTTCAAAATGCGGATGATGAAAAAACAGGTAGCTACGCTTTCTATACAATTATCGGACAAAAAGCAGATTTTATGCTCATGATTTTACGTCCAACAATGACCGAATTACAAGCACTCGAAACTGAATTCAATAAATTAGCCATTGCAGACTTCACCTTCCCTGCCTACTCTTATGTTTCCGTTGTGGAATTATCGAATTATTTAGCTGGCGATTCCGACGAAGACCCTTATGATAATCCTTATGTTCGCGAATCCCTGTACCCTAAATTGCCCACAAGTGAATATATTTGTTTCTATCCAATGGCTAAAAAACGCGAAGGTGAGGACAATTGGTATCGATTAAGTATAGATAAACGTCAAAAATTAATGTACAACCATAGCATGATTGGTCGTCAGTACGCGGGAAAAATTAAACAAGTCATTTCTAGCTCAGTCGGTTTCGACGATTATGAATGGGCCGTTACTTTATTTTCGGATGATGTTCTACAATTTAAGAAACTTGTTTATGAAATGCGTTTTGATGAAGCAAGCGCGCGTTATAGCGAGTTCGGCTCTTTTTTCATCGGTACTTTATTAAATCCTGATAAAGTCTCAAAGTTTTTAGTTTTATAAAGCCTATACAGAAAAAAATCATTTTCTTTTCCACTCTCGCATACATTATTTTCGAGGAGGTTTTTTATGGCGGTGATTGCATACAATGAAGCGGAAGTCGAGCTCCTTGCGCGATTAATGCGTGCCGAGGCCGAGGGAGATGGGGCTGAAGGGATGCTAATGGTCGGGAATGTTGGCGTAAACCGCGTACTTGGGGACTGTTTGGACTTTAGAGATATCCGTTCATTACAAGATATGGTTTTTCAAAGCCCCGGTGGATTTGAAGCAACGGTGAAAGGTTATTTTTATCAAAGAGCACGTCCCGAAGATATTCTCCTTGCTAGACGCGTGCTTGCCGGTGAAAGATTTTCTCCTGCCAGTCGCGCTTTATGGTTTTTCATGCCAACGGGAGATTGCCCCGCACAATGGTATGGGCAATGGAACACAGGGCGCTATAAATCTCATTGCTTTTTTGCGCCACTTGTCGACGTTTGCCCAATGGTTTAAACACCCAATACGATTAAAATGGAAAGGATGAATGTATGGTCCAATATTATTGGAACCCAAATTATCAACAACCTAATTTTTTCAATCCAAATCAACAGCAACAACAAATTCCACCCCCTGTAACCATTCCAGGCGGAAGACCCCCAGGATTACCAGAAGGCGAAAGGTCATATATTGAAAATATTTTAAGATTAAATATCGGTAAACCCGGGATTTTCCATTTTTCATTTGCTCATGCGACTGGTGAGGCTACGAATAGTCGAAACATTACAGGTTCGGTAAAAGCAGCTGGGCGGGATCATGTCATTGTAACTGAAAGACGTACAGGGCATGACTTCCTATTTCCAATGATCTATTTTGACTATGCAGAGTTTGATGAACCAATGGAATACTTTCCGCAAACTATCGGCGTTCGAGAAGTGTAAAACAAAGAGGCTGTTCCAAATGTCGACGGTACATGACTTTTGGAACGCCTCCCGATTGTTTGTGCGTTTATTTTATGTGTTCCGCTAATCTTTGGGCTTTCTTTACCAGCCACGAAGCTTAAAAAGTAAAAGAATGCATCATTTCCACGCCCATAAAAACAGAGGGCATCCAAAATGGACAGCCTCTTCTGTTTTTTCTATGCTCCTTTTACCGCGGCAATAATTAACATAATCCAACCAACGATAAATAATACGCCACCAATTGGCGTAATTGCACCTAAAACACCAATGCCTGATAAACTAAGTGCATATAAACTACCCGAGAAAATAATAATTCCTCCGAGTATTAAATAGCCCGCCCATTTCAGTTGTGATAAATCTCCGAATAATGCCGAGCTTGCTAGAACACCGATGACCAATAAACCAATTGCATGGAACATTTGATATTGAACGGCTGTTTCCCAAACCGCTAAATAATGTTCAGATAATTTTTCTTTTAAAGCATGCGCACCAAAAGCACCGAGCATAACAGCAATCGCTGCATTGACCGCACCTGCAATGATAAAAAATGGCATAATCTATGCCGACCTCCCTTTCCAATTAAAAATCAAATAATGATTTACCGTTTGCACCGTCAGCTTCCTCTAGCGGCGTTGACTCTAAAGAACTTAATGATTGAACGGGTGTCGGCTGCGTCATTTGTGGCATTTCTACTCTTTTTGGCATGACGACTTGTTCAGATGGTTCACCGTCCCCGCTTAATGCAACTTCTGATAATGAACGAACCGCCGCAAGCGCTTCACGTATTGTACTTTCTTGATTTGTTTGACGTGCGCGTTGGACTTGTCGTTCAATTTCCTTTAAAACTTGTTGATAGGAAATCATTTTTTCACGTTTCCTTTCTTTTGTTGAAATTTTAAACAATCCATTCCAGAAGATCTTTTGACCACTACTGATGGTAATTCTTTCGTTTTAAATCCGTATGCCTTACATGCACGTGGGTTTTGCTGATCCCATGTAACATAAAAAAATTCGCATTGAAAACAGTTTACCATCTGTTACACCTCATTTCCTAATCTTTACACATTCGTTTTTTCCCAAAGGATTGGTTCTTTCCCCCAAGTTGTTAGCAATTCATTTGTTTTAGAATATGGGCGACTACCAAAAAATCCACGATATGCGCTAAGTGGACTTGGATGTGGTGCTTCTACCGTTGCATGTTTCGTTAAGTCGATTAAATTTTTCTTCTCCTGCGCCGGTTTCCCCCATAAAATAAAGACAATCGGCTCATCTTGGCTTGATAAATGTTGAATCACCGCATCTGTGAATTGTTCCCATCCTTTATTTTTATGGGAATGCGCTTGTCCTTTTCTCACAGTTAGCACTGTATTTAACAATAAAACACCTTGCTTCGCCCAACCTGTCAAATTTCCATTTTCAGGTATTTCACAATTCATATCATCCGCCAACTCTTTAAACATATTGCGTAAACTTGGGGGAATCCGTATACCTTTATTCACTGAGAAACTTAAACCATGTGCTTGTCCCGGACCGTGATAAGGATCTTGCCCGAGAATCACAACTTTTACATCTTTTAAAGCAGTTTGTTCAAATGCTGCCCATTTTTCTTCACAAGGTGGATAAATCGTTTCTTCTGCATATTCTTTCTCCAAAAAAGCTTCTAATTGTTGGTAATAAGGCTTTTCAAATTCGGCTTGAAATAATGGCTGCCAATCATTTGTCATACAATCACTCCTCAAATTGAATCGTCACATCATACCCCGCAAATGAAAACATCTCCGTCAATGTCTTTTTAGCATTTTCCTCAGCAGTTTTTAAAACACCTTGTTCGGTCGTTTCTGTCAGAATTAAAGACTTCGCTTCTTCTGCTAGTTCATAGGCTTCTTCGATATTGGCTTTCACGCGAAACAAACCTTCATATGAAAATATTTCTACTTCGTCAAAATACAATTCTGCTCCACCTAAAAATGTAGCTCTCGGTAAAGTAATCTTTGCTGTTTTTTCTTCATGATTGATGTCGACATCTTTTTCCTTTAATCCACTTAAATCGACACCAGCTTTAACAGAACCTGGAATAATGACGAGCAATTGACGTTTTGTACCTGGTAAGTTGACACCGATACTTTGTCCCAAAATTGTATTATCTTGTCTTTCAATAATTACTTTCGTATAAGCTTCTGCAGTCGCTAGCTCATTTAAATTTTGAATACGTTCAATAACTGCTGACTTTTCCTCTGTAAATGTGCTTGCATTTTTTATAAAATAAATCGTCGCAATCGGCAACGCAATCATTAACAGTAAAATAATTGATGCGATAATAATGAAAGGCTTTCGCCATAAAGATAAAACGACTTTGCCGACACGCCAAGTCGTAGAAGGACGTTTCTTCACTGTATCTACAGTGACCGCCGTTTCTGCTTCTCCTGCTTTAAGTTCCATCAGTAATCGCTCAATTTCATCAATTTTTTCTTTGTTTTTCACTATGAATCACCTTCTTTCTACAAAATTAAACATTTTACTCCGTTTACATTATAGCAAAAATACGGTTTGAACAACTAGGTAGACGTGGTAAACTTGTAACTAGGGGGATTTTAAATGTCGAATATGCAAATGCGAGAAAAAGTAAGAAAAATAACAGAAGCCGCTAATGATAGCAAACAAATTTCCGAAGAATCTAAGAAAGCCGGTATGCTTATGTTTTTTATACTGTCTGGACTTTGTTTACTTGCATTAGTTTGTTTTTCACTAGCTTTACTGATTTACCAGCACTATTTAAGTGCGTTTATCAGCATAATAGTGATAGCTTGTTTCAGTTATTTATTGTACAAAATTCAATCTGCGGATGAAATTCCGAAAGACTGAATTCTCCACATATTCATTTAAAATCTTTGGTTGTATTCAATTTATTAACAATAAAGGGGTTATTCAAATGACATTAAAGAAAACATTAACGATTGCAGGCTCTGATACTTCAGGAGGCGCAGGAATTCAAGCAGATTTAAAAACTTTTCAAGAACACGGCACATACGGCATGACCGCTTTAACTGTCGTCGTTACGATGGATCCAGAAACTTGGACACATAGCGTTTATTCACTACCAATCGATGTATTAAAATCACAAATCGCAACCGCTCTTTCAACAGGGGTCGATGCAATTAAAACAGGTATGCTGAGTACAGAAGAAGTGATTGAAACAGCTGGAAACGCCATTCAACAATCTGGTCTTTCCAAAGTTGTGATAGATCCTGTGATGGTTTGTAAAGGCGATGATGAAGTCTTAAATCCAGGGACAGTGGATGCGATGATTCAACATCTTCTTCCCTACGCGCTCGTTGTGACACCAAACTTATTTGAAGCGGGACAACTTGCAGGCACGGGCACACCGAAAAATTTAGATGAAATGAAAATTGCCGCAAAGAAAATCCATGAACATGGTGCAAAAAATGTCTTTATTAAAGGTGGAAAAGGGCTGGGTGGTGATACAGCAGCCGATCTTCTTTTTGACGGTGAAACATTTACTTTATATGAAGCAGAAAAAAGCGATAATCATTATAACCACGGCGCAGGTTGTACGGTAGCTGCAGCGATTACAGCAAATCTTGCAAATGATTTTAGCGTAAAAGATGCCGTTCTTGAAGCAAAACAGTTTGTCACAGCAGCCATCTCTAACGGTTGGCAATTAAACCAATTCGTTGGTCCAGTTTATCACGGCGCGAAAAACAAATTAGGTACACCAACAATTACAACAACGACAGTATAATTTTTCATATCCAATTGGGAGAACTTTTCCTAGTTGGATTTTTTAATCGGTAAACTGAGGGTACTTTTGTATCAATTCAAGCGTATGATAGACAAACTCAAGCAATTTACCTACTATATTTTAAACCCTTAAAAACTTTTAAGCAGACATATCGCAAAGTCTTACATATATCGATATACTATATAAATACTTGTTATTTCGATTAGGAGGATTTTGTATGGACATTGTAAATAAAGAATATGTACAGGAAGTCATTACATCCTTTGCTAATAAAGACGTATATATCCATTTAGAAACAACAAATGGCTCTTATGCAAGTCACTTTAAAGAGGGATTTTTAAATGCAGGTGCATTTTTACGTAATCTTGTTGTCAATTTTGAACTTGGAAAAATTGTTGGTGACTCCCCGCATCGCGTTGGTTTGAAGCTGCCAGCTGGTTGGGTCTATGCGCAAGGCATTACACATTATGAAGTAGATGAATACGGACGCCTTTTATTAGCGGGACTGGATCACGAAGGTAAATTATCCGTTGCTTTACAAATTAGCGAAACACCTTTTAAAGAATGAAGGAGGAAATTTCATGATTGAAAAAGAACGTCACGTACTCATTATTCTCCCCCATCCAGACGATGAAGCCTTCGGGATTTCAGGCTCGATTGCTGCTTATCGAAAAATGGGTGTCCCCGTTACTTATGCTTGCCTAACGCTTGGTGAAATGGGAAGAAATATTGGAAATCCACCTGTTGCAACACGTGAAACATTACCAGAAATCCGTAAAATGGAACTGATTAAATCTTGTGAAGCGATGGGATTAGAAGATTTAAGAATGCTTGGATTCCGCGATAAAACATTGGAATTCGAAGACGATGAGGATATGGTGCAACTTGTTGAAGAATTAATTGAAGAAACAAATCCGTCACTCGTGATTTCATTCTACCCAGGCTATTCAGTTCATCCAGACCATGAAGCGACAGCACGCGCTGTTGTACGTGCAATTCGTCGAATGGAAGTGGAAGAAAGACCAAAGCTTTATGCAGTCGCATTTGCCAATAATACGGAAGCAGAACTTGGCACACCCGACATTATTCATGATGTAGAAGCAACAATTGAAAACAAATTGAATTCACTCCGCGCACATCTTTCTCAAACCGTATGGATGATGAAAGAAACCGAAGCAAAATTGGCGCAAAATGATCCTGAGATTAA
Organism: uncultured Sporosarcina sp.; assembly: GCA_947644645.1. Classification (GTDB taxonomy): domain Bacteria; phylum Bacillota; class Bacilli; order Bacillales_A; family Planococcaceae; genus Sporosarcina. The sequence goes on from CANSAF010000012.1 coordinate 36,823, forward strand.
AAAATGGCTCCGTTACGAGCGCTTTTTCTCCTATAAATGGGATCAAGACTTCGAATAATTGTGGCTGTCTAATCGCTTTGCGATTAGACGCCTTCCGTTTTTCTGTGCGTTCCACTGCCAGCTGGACCTTCCTTACTGGCGCAAAAATCAATAGGTAAAGTCATGTATCCTTTTCGCGTATCGTATGTTTTCGACTTTTCGAGTAATCTTCTCTCATGTTAACTGCTAATCAAACCATTCCATTGACTCTTACCAAAAGACTTATCTTTCTCCAAACTAATTATTAAAATAAGTAGTTTTTTACTATGTCTTCCCCTATAATTATATTATAATCATAATTCACTGACTTTTCGCTATTAATCCTAAATTTAATTAACAACCATCTTGAATTATGAATGTATAAAAATTAATAAAGGAGATGATTTCCTACTATTTACAATGCTATTAAAATAAGTTATCATGTATAAATATACAAAGAAATGTTTTATTTAGGGGAGAGCAAAGTGAAGAAATATAGTTTATCGACATGGTTTTTATTTTTAATTCCTTCCATACTTGGTGTTATTTTATTTATGATTCCTTTGAAATTAACAGGTGATTGGAAAGTTCCGATTGCAACATTAGCCGATTTATTGTCCGGATTTGTAGCGCCTATTATGCCTTGGACAGCTACGATTGCATTAATTATCGCGGCAATTGGCTCTGTTATTTTTCTATTCATTAATATAGACGGCAAAAAGCCCGGCTTTGTTGTGAATTTATTTAAAGTATCAGTCTTTTGGACAATTACGCGAGTGGTTGGTGCAATTCTTGCAATCTGTGTCGTCTTACAAATTGGACCAGAAGCGATTTGGAATGAAAATACAGGTGGTCTTTTATTAAGCGAAGATGGGCTTGTTACCTTTTTATTCACGATTTTCTTATTCGCAGGTTTATTATTACCACTACTTTTAAACTTTGGATTGCTTGAGTTTTTTGGAACAATGATGGTAAAAGTGATGCGTCCTTTATTTAAATTACCAGGACGTTCGGCAATCGATGCGTTAACTTCTTGGGTCGGTGATGGAACGATCGGTGTTTTACTGACAAGCAAACAATACGAAGAAGGTTATTATACGAGAAAAGAAGCTGCCATTATCGGAACGACTTTCTCTGTTGTATCCATTACATTTTCGATTGTCATTATTGAAGAAGTTGGACTCGGTTCTTATTTCTTACCTTACTACGGAACTGTTATTTTAACTGGACTTATTTTAGCTGTCATTATGCCAAGAATTTATCCACTTAAACATAAAGGCAATGAATATATTGATGGTAGACCTTTTACAGGTGATGAAGAAAAATTACCAGAAGGTTATAGTACCGTTTCACACGGATTGGAAAATGCTTTAGCAAAGGCGAATGCCAATCGTTCATTTACAAAAACAGTTGGTGAAGGTTTGAAGAACGTGCTAGATATGTGGATTGGTGTAATTCCAGTCGTCATGGCTTTTGGAACGATTGCACTTATTTTAGCTGAGTATACTTCAGTATTTACGATTTTAGGAAAACCTTTCGAACCAATTTTAGCATTATTAAATATTCCTGAAGCGGCAGATGCTGCACAATTAATGGTTGTTGGTTTTACGGATATGTTCTTACCTGTTATTTTAGCAGATGGACTGATTACATCAGAATTAACATTATTCGTTGTCGCAACAATTTCGGTTACACAATTAATTTTCCTAGCTGAAGTCGGTGGATTATTATTAGGATCTAAAATTCCTGTAAACTTCTTTGATTTGGTGATGATTTTCTTACTTCGTACATTAATCGCATTACCAATCGTAGCGGGAGTTGCACATTTATTATTTTAAAAGGGAGACTGCCTCCAAAAGTCGAAAGGATGACTTTTGGGGCGTCTCGCTTTTTTGTTTTCGTTGAGATTGGGTGATTGTTTGCTGTTTTGGAGTTTGTGGCCGGTTTGTACAATCTTTAAGATATAGCGAATGAATAATCTTAAATGATGTTTAATTAAGTATCTTTCATTATAAACCCTTTTAGAACAGTGATTGACACATATTAGACAAATAACCAAACTTTTTATCTGATGAATATTCTTATTGTGTGTACAACGAGAATATTTATTGTATACTAGGAATAGAAATGAAATCACTAACAACTCGCTTAACAGCGATTCTCTTTATATAATGAATTCGTTCGTCCTCACCCTCCCCCCTAAAAAGTTTAATAAGAGGGCGAACACAAAAAAACTGGAATCAATCGGATTCCAGTTTTTTTATATTAATTTACCGCTAATTTTATTTTAAGTTTTTCCAACATATCTACAGTCATTTTATCGAGATCGTATGTTGTTTTAAAGCCCCATTCATCTTTCGCCGCCGTTGGATCAATCGCATCTGGCCAACTATCCGCAATCGCTTGACGCACTGGGTCCACTTGATAAGCAATTTCAAAATTGGGCATCACTTTTTGAATCGATGCTGCAATTTGACTTGGCTCAAAACTCATGGCAGTTACGTTAAATGCATTGCGATGAATAAGTTTTTTCGGATCTGCTTCCATTAAATCGACAATTGCCTGAAGAGCATCGGGCATATACATCATATCCATATATGTTCCTTCTGCTATATAAGATGTATATTTTCCTTCTTCCAACGCCTTATAATAAATTTCAACTGCATAATCCGTTGTACCCCCACCTGGTTTCGCCACGTTGGAGATGAGTCCCGGGAAACGAACACCGCGCGTATCAAGACCAAATCTTTCGAAATAATAATCACAAAGCAATTCACCAGATACTTTATTCACCCCGTACATCGTCGTCGGTCTTTGAAGCGTATCTTGCGGCGTATTCTGTTTCGGTGTAGATGGACCAAATGCACCGATTGAACTTGGCGTGAAAAATTGCATGTCTAATTCACGTGACACTTCAAGTGCATTCATTAAACCACCCATATTTAAGTTCCAAGCGAACACTGGATTTTCTTCCGCTGTTGCAGATAAAAGTGCCGCCATATGCATCATCGTATCCGCACCAAAATCTGTTGCTAACTGATGCATTTTTTTAGCATCTGTTACGTCTAAAATTTCAAAAGGTCCCGCTTCAGTGACATCACTTTCAATTCTTCGAATGTCTGTCGCCAATACGTTTTCTGCACCATATTCCGCACGTAATTTTGTAATTAATTCTGAACCGATTTGCCCCAATGCCCCGGTCACCATAATTTTCTTCATTTATAAAACTCCTCTCGCTGCGCTCGTTTGTGTTTTTGGAGTATACACTTATTTTGAAATCAACCAAAACATTGATTTAACAATTGATTACATTATAAGTTGTTTTTACTGAAAATACAACTAGTATTACACTGGATTGTTTAGGCAGTTTAAATGACCGCAAAACTCCTTCTAACACCCCGCAGATTTGATACTTCTGGGGTTTTTGTTAGTTTATCTACGCAATGACGGATTTTTATTAAAACTCAAATACTTTCTCAAAATCCAATTACTAGAACAACCTAAAAATTCATTTCTGCTCCTGTGTATACATTTCAATGTTGGTATGTGTAAAAAAAGTCGAATAATACACAATATCCACAAACTCACAACAAACCTCAAAACAGCAAACAACTTTCCAAAATCAACGCAACAAAAAAAGGCGAAGCGCCTTGCTAAAAAAGCCTGAACTTCGACTTTTTTGCAAGGCAGCTTCCCCTTAAGAAAGAATACCGAGTTCTTTTCCTACTTTTTCATAAATCGCTAATGCTTCATCTAGCATTTCTTTCGTATGTGCTGCTGTTGGCATATTACGAACGCGACCTGTTCCTCTTGGGACTGTTGGGAAGACGATTGCTTTGGCATAAACGCCTTCTTCCATTAAACGTTTCGAGAATTTTTGTGCTAACTTTTCTTCACCAATAATACATGGTGTAATTGGTGTTTCTGAATTACCGATATTGAAGCCTAATTCTTTCAAGCCAGCTTTTAAATAATCGCCATTTTCCCATAGCTTGTCATGAAGTTCTGTTGAATCCATGATTTTTTGTAAAGCACCTTGTGTCGCTGCCACGTCAGCTGGTGTTACTGCTGTTGAGAATAGGAATGGACGTGAACGAACTTTCAACCAGTCGATTAAGTTTTGTTTTCCCGCAACATAACCGCCGACAACGCCGACTGCTTTTGAAAGTGTTCCCATTTGCATATCGACTTCTTTTTCAAGACCGAAATGCTTAACCGTTCCTTTTCCTTTGCCCATAACGCCTGAACCATGTGCATCATCGACATAAGTGATTAAATCGAATTCTTTTGCGATTTTAACGATTTCTGGTAAGTTTGCAACGTTTCCGTCCATTGAGAAGACGCCATCCGTAATATACATGACTTTTCCATATTCACCTGATTCAGTTGCTTCTTTCGCTTTTGCACGTAAATCATCCATATCTTGGTGCTTTACACGAATAATTTTTGCGCCTGATAAACGACAGCCATCGATAATTGATGCGTGGTTTAATTCATCTGAAAGAATTGCATCTTGTTTATTCATCACGGCAGAAATTGCAGCCATATTACAGTTAAATCCTGATTGGTAAGAAATTGCTGCTTCAGTTCCTTTAAATTCGGCAATTTTCTTCTCTAATTCAATATGAATATCAAGTGTACCGTTAATTGTACGAACTGCCCCAGCACCAACGCCGTATTTATCTGTCGCTTCTTTTGCAAGTACTTTTAAATCCTCATCTGTCGCCAGACCTAAATAGTTGTTAGAAGATAAGTTAATTAACTCTTTTCCACCAACTGTAATTTTTGCACCATTTGGACCTTCTACTGGGTCAATCTCGTTATATAGCCCAGCCTCTTTCAGTTCAGCTAAATTTTCATCTAAAAACTTATCAAGAATTTTTGACAATGCAATCTTCCTTTCCAGCAATATGTAATTTCAGTTTAACATATTGCATAGATGCATGTCATTTGTTGATCAACTTTTTCGACTTTTCTTCAAACACGGCCTCTTTAATTGCTCCATCCATTAATATTTTCACTTGTTTTTCCGCTTGTGCATAAGCTTGCATATAACCTGTCGCATCTAAAATTTTCTCACGGTAAACTTTTTCAATTGCTTCGATTAATCTTTCCGCTTCTTCGCTATCTGCACACATTTCAATTAAGTCAACAATTTCATCGCCTTCACGTTCAATCCCATATTCATGCGGCTTCGTTGCGTCAAATAGACAGACGGATAGTTCTGGAAATAAAACAAGATCAACACCTGTCGGATCTAATCCGCACCAACCGTATAATACATCGAATCCACGACATTCGGCTTCTTTACCAAGTGCTCGCATGATCGTTGATTTTCCAGTGCCTGCCAAACCTTTAATGAGCAAGCGTCGCCCCATTCGATTTGTAATCGTCGAAATATAATCCACCGCGCCCCCAGAAGTGAGTGAACCGACGAGTCGATGGGAAACTTCTGATTGTTTATTTAAAACGATTGTGCTGAATAATTCTTCTTTCAAAGAATCAATTAGTTCTTCATGGATCTGCCAAATCATTCGTTCAATATTAATTTCTTCCCATTCATCATGAATTTTTTTTGCTTCTGCCAAAGATTGAAGCGTTTTCTCCAATGCTTCTTCCGCTGTGGATAAATATGCCGTGATGTCTTTATTTTGTGCTTGTAATTTATGTTCATCGTATATATCGTAAAAACTAATGACTCGATGATGACCACCAAGATTTGTCGGTTCAAGTGCTACCGGATGAGATGCTTGTAAATATAATCGATTTAATTCTTTCACAAAAATCGCATCTGTCTCATCGGGTTGCGTCGGACTCATTAACTTATCTACATCATATCCACGTTTTATATAATGCATCGCTGTATCATTTAAAAGTGTTGATAACGCAGTTGTCGGCGGACATTTTAAAAATACAGTTTCTGTCGCCGAGGCGATTAATGCTTCATATTTATGCGCAATGCCAAGTCCTGTATAAGCTGTCCCCATATATTTCGTAATTGTTCCGTACATGCCGCTCATCCTTTCTTTTTCATCTTTATACAATATGCAAATCACGAAAAAAAAAGCACTACCAAAATGTCCTTTAACATTTTAGTAATGCTTCTTTTACCATAGAATTTCTTTTTCATTTTCCCCAGTAATTTTCAGTAATAATGCTTTAGATTGCGGCAATGTGTAATGAACAAATTGACCAATTAGTAATGCGATAATGACTGTTCCAACACCGACCGGTCCACCGAGCAACCATCCACAAATCGCAACGATGACTTCGATTGAAGTTCGTACACGTTTTATACTAAAATTAAATTTTTCCACAAAGACAAGCATAAGTGAATCCCGCGGTCCGGCACCAATATTCGGGCACATATAAACACCAATTCCATATCCCATGACAACAATTCCTAATACAAAAAGAATCGTTTGCGGAATAATTGCGGCTGGATCTGGCAATAACCAGTTGAAGATATCTATAAAAACACCTAGTAAAATCATATTCAACCAAGTTCCAATTTTAGGGAGTTCTCTAAATATAATTGCCGTTCCACCTATGATTAATAACCCCGTTAAAATACTCCATGTACCGATTGTTAAGCCAAACTTTTTATAAAGGCCAACATGGAAAACATCCCACGGACCAATGCCTAACTTATATCCTTTAATTGTCATCGAGATGCCGAGTGCGACAATAATTAGTCCACTCAAATAAAAAATCCATCTCCACATTTTGGTTTTATCCATCTTGCCCCTTCTTTCTGTAAAAATATAAAAGCCATTCACAGTGACGTGAACGACTTGTCTCGTTAATTCTATTCTAGCATTCTTTCATCGCTTATGGCTTTTTTACTGACAAATATCGACCTTTTTAGCTGCTGTTAATTGAACTAAATCATTTGGAGCGATTGCCATTTGTAAGCCAGGTTTCCCTGCACTAACAATCATTTGAGCTAAGTCATCTGCCGAGTGGTGGATAAAAGTTGGAAATAATCGCTTCATCCCAACTGGTGAACAACCTCCGCGAATATAGCCCGTTTCTTTCGTTAAATTCCCGAGTGGCAATAAATCCAGCTTTTTTACATGGGCGACTTTCGCTGCTTTTTTCAAATCTAATTCCTGCGCGACGGGAATGATAAATACATGAATACTTTTATCAATTGCTTTCGTCACAAGTGTTTTAAAAACTGTTTCTACTTGTTGACCGGTTTTCTCTGCGACAGAGACACCATCTGTTAACCCGTCACTAATATCATATTCAATTAATGAAAAATTGATATTTTCACGTTCAATTAGACGCACTGCATTTGTCTTTACTGCCTTTTTCGATTTTGCCATCTAACTGCCCCTTTATAGTTATCTAGATTCAGTAAATTCTATCGTTTTATGCAACTCTTAAAAAGCTTGGCGTATCTATTTTAAATCCACTCATCTTTAATTGAACTTGATAAGAATAAGCTGAAACGGCGCGTTGAAATTTTTGTTGACGTTCAAATAATGTTTGTTCAATTTGGGTCGGGAATTCCATCGATAGTCGTGAAAACGCCGCTTTTGATTCCTCTTGAATTGCCGTACTAACTGCTGTTGTCGCTTGCTGATCTAATCCTAATTGTGATTCGGCACGCTGGATATTGGATGAAGCTTTCGCCGCCAATTGATAATCCGCTGTTGTTGGTTCAGGTGTTGCCAGAGCTTCAGACCTAACATTTCCCCATAATGCGATAGTTTCTTCCAATGTTTTCCCAATTGGTAAGTGAATTTGCTTCATTTGTCCCGCACCAAGTGAACTCGCTTCTTCCTTCACTTGTTCCGGTTCTGCTAGCTGATCACTAATTAATTTTAAAATTGCTTCTTGCGTATGATGATCATACTTTTCATTTTTTCTGTATGCTTCTTCTGCATTTCTCCTTCGAACTCTTTCATTCAAAAGTAAATCATTTGAAGCCGTTTGTTGACTTAGTCCAATATACATGGAACTCCCTCCAATCATTTTCATAAGATTTTATTACTGAAGCTACTATCCGTCGAACACCAACAGATAGTAGCTTCAACACTTATTTATCGAATAATTTTTTCAGAGCATCTGCCATTGCTGTGTTTTCTGGCTCATCTTGCTTTTTTAAATATTTTTGAACATCGCGTTTCGTTGCTTTTTTTCCACCTGATGCTTTCCGGCGCTTTTCAAAAGCAGACAGTTTTTCGCGATGTCCACAAGAACAGACGAAGATTTGTCCATCACCTTCACCGCGTAACTCCAAACGCTTTTTACATTGTGGACATCTTGCATTCGTTTGTCTGGAAATGCTGCGTTTATAACCACATTCACGATCTTGACAAACATGCATTTTCCCACGTTTCCCATTCACTTCTAATAATAGTTTTCCACAATCCGGACAAGTACGCCCCGTCACATTATCGTGTTTAAACTTTTTATCGTCATTTTTTATTTCATTTACAGCATTTTTAGAAAAATTAATCATATCGACCATAAAATCTGACTTTTTCATTTTACCAGCTGCTATTTTTGTTAATTTTTGCTCCCATTCGGCAGTGAGTGCTGGTGACTTTAAATCTTCTGGAACGAGTTCTAATAATTGGCGACCTTTTGATGTCGTATACAAGTCATTGCCCTTTTTCTCGATTACAAAAGTTTTAAACAATCTTTCAATTACATCTGCGCGCGTCGCAACTGTTCCTAGTCCACCTGTTTCCCCAATCGTTTGAATTAAAGCTTTTGATTCGCCTTGCATAAATTGTGTTGGATTTTCCATCGCTGCAAGTAAAGTTCCTTCATTGAAACGTGCTGGAGGTGTTGTCTTTCCTTCTGTCATGGTAACTGCACGAACTTTTAGTTGCTGGCCTTTTGTAAATGAAGGAAGCGTTGAAGTTTCTTCTTCATCGAAATCATACACTTTTTTCCAGCCTTCATCAGTCACCGTTCGTCCTTTCGCTTTAAACATTTCGCCACCTATTGACAGTTCTGCTGTCACTTGGTCATAACGGAATGCCCCGAAAAAGACAGCTAAGAAACGATTGACAATTAACTCATACAAACGGCGTTCTTTATCTGATAAGTCTTGTAAAATAGGTGTTTCTTCAGTCGGAATAATCGCATGGTGATCAGTAACGCGCTTATCGTCAATGACACCTTTTTGCGGTTGCGGTGTACCTTTTCGGAGAATCGCATTTGCAGCTTTTCTAAATGGTGGCAAATCCACTGCTTTAATGCGATCAATTAACGTACTTTTCATATCTGTTGTTAAATGTTTTGAATCGGTACGCGGATACGTGACGATTTTGTAGCGCTCATATAAATTTTGTAATGTGGATAAAGTTTCTTTTGCTGACCAAGACCAACGTTTATGCGCTTCTTTTTGTAATTCTGTTAAATCAAATAGAGGCGGGGCTGGTTGCGATTTTGGTGTTGTTTTCACTTCTGTAATTTCACCACTATGCACCTGATCTAATTTCGTTAATGCTTGTTCGATAAAAGCTTTGTCGAATGAGCGTGATTGACCTTTAGCATCTACCCATGTAAATTTCGCTTCTTCCGTAATCGCCTGTAAACCGTAATAAGCTTTCGGCTTAAATTCATTGATTTGTTTTTCACGTTCAGCAATCATTGCAAGTGTCGGCGTTTGAACGCGTCCTGTGGATAATTGCGCATTATATTTAACCGTCAGTGCACGCGTTGCGTTAATGCCAACAACCCAGTCTGCTTCTGCTCTTGCAACCGCAGCTTCGTATAAGTGTTCATATTGCTTACCTGGTTTTAAGTTTTTAAAGCCATCCTTAATTGCTTTATCTGTGACGGATGAAATCCATAAACGTTTAATCGGCTTTTTACTTTTTGCTTGTGCTAAAATCCAGCGTGCTACGAGTTCACCTTCACGCCCCGCATCTGTCGCGATGATCACCTCAGTTACATCTTGTCTACGCAACTGTGCTTTCACCGCATTTAATTGTTTTGTCGTTTGACGAATCGGCACGATTTTAAATGGCTCCGGCACAATTGGTAAATGTTCGAGTTTCCATTCTTTATACTCCGCGCCATATCCTTCCGGGTCTGCATGCGTGACAAGATGCCCGAGTGCCCAAGTAACGATATAATTAGTTCCTTCTAAAAATCCATTTCCTTTTTTATGACAACCGAGTACACGCGCAATATCTCGTGCAACGGATGGTTTCTCTGCTAAAACAAGTGATTTTGACATCTCTATGTCCCCTTTCTTCTTATTGCTCATTATAAAGGAGATTTTTGTTTTGTGCTGAGAGAAACTTTAGTCGGCTTGAAAATTTATCCGCGCTTGGGGGTTCGTTATCCGCGTTCGGGTGGACTTTATCCGCGTTCAGGCGGAGTTTATCCGCGCTCGGAGGCACTTTATCCGCGCTATGATCGATTTCTACTAATTTCCATCAAAATCCGCCTTAAAATAACGAGGTATATCAACACAAAAATCAGCAATCCAGGAAAGCTCCCCGAACTGCTGATTTCAACTTTACGCACCGTATTTTTTTATATCTGAAATTTGTCCGCTATGGATGCCTGTATGATACATCAGACGACCGACAATTTCTAATGGCGTTGAACTACCCATTCTTGTTTCACGTGCTTCATTCCATTTTTCTTCCGGTAATTTTCTCATTGCCGCAATTAAAAATTGATTTGCCGCTTCTAAGTAATGAAGCAACTCCTCTTTATCCGTCAATGAAGGTTGTTCGATATCCTCTGACTTCTCCTCAAAATACCATTCTGCGAAAATATATTCCACTTCACCTGTATGATAGACAAGTTGTCCAATTGAAGTTTCGCCTAATTTTAATGATAGTTCTTCTTCCGTTAATGCTGTGACAGTCTTCGTAAAGCGACTACGCACTGCTTCCCACATTGGATAAACTGTTTCAAATGTCATTTTGCACGCTCCTATTGAACTTTTCCTGGTTTCTGTTTTTTATCCACAACGACATGCGTAAACGTTTCACCATCAATTGTTAAATCGAAAGCTAGACCGAATCCAACAACGTAGCGTCCTGTAATTGGTGTTAGTTCAAATAATGCAAAATCTAATCCACGCAACATGTCCATTAAATTTTTATTAAACGCTATATCGAACTTTTCAAAAATTTCTTCATGACCGTCGTTGCCTAATTTCTTCGGTGTACAAACCCAGCGAACACGCTCAGTTGCAAATGGATTTTTTGTAGCCGATTCATCTGCACGTAACATCACATCGATAAACTCGCTATTTTCCGTTAAACGATAATGATCCGCAACTTCGCTAATATAAATATAAAGTTTATTGTCCTTTTTAATAAAAGGCACGATGCTGCTAAATGGCTTACCTTCTTCATCGACAAAGTTTAAAACTGCTGACTCTCTCGTTTCTATGAAATCTAAATACATCTGTTTATATTTTTCTATATCTACTGATTTTGCCATTCTAATTCCTCCAATAAATTAATTTACTTTTTTCAATAAATGAATCCGTGGTTTTTCTTCTTTTGGTCTAAATTGAATTTCAGCATCCATTTGATAAACTGAACGGATCATAGGTGTCGTCATCATTTCTTTTGGCGTACCGTCCATTGCCTTTTCCCCTGATTTCACAACAATAATGCGGTCGCTATACTGTGATGCTTGGTTTAAATCATGTAACACCATTAGCACCGTCATACCCATTTCTGCGTTTAATTCTTTCACCAGTTCTAGCACTTCATGTTGGTGTGCGATATCTAAATAAGTTGTCGGTTCATCTAGCAATAATACTTTTGGTTGTTGCGCAAGCGCCATCGCAATCCATGCACGTTGTGACTCTCCACCTGATAATGAAGCTACTGGACGATTTTTATAAGCTGTTAAATAGGTTCTCTGAATTGCCCATTCCACAATTTCCATATCTTTTTCATTCAATCTTTCATACCATTTTTTATGTGGATATCTTCCATAGGAGACTAAATCGCAGACAGTCATATCTGCTGGCGCTTCATTTTTCTGACTTAACATACACATTTTTTGTGCAATTTTTTTTGATTTCATTGCCCGTATATTTTCCCCGTCTAGCACTACAACGCCTTCATAATAAGGTGTAAACCCCGCTATCGCTTTTAATAATGTCGATTTCCCTGAACCATTTGGACCTATAATCGATAAGACCTCACCTTCTTCCACCGAAAAAGAGAAGTTTTGAAGCGTCACTTTTTGATTGTACCGCACTGAAATTTCATCAACAATAAACATTTAAAAACCTCTCTTTCTCATTAAATATAAAAAGTAAGGACCACCAATTACAGCCATTAAAATCCCCGCTGGAATTTCAAGTGGTGCAAATAATGTTCGCCCCCCCTGTATCTGCAATAAGCAACATGAGCGCACCTAAAGCCATACTCATTGGGAGTAAATATTTATAATCAGACCCAACTAAGAAACGTGCCATATGCGGAACAATTAACCCGACAAAGCCAATCATCCCAATCGTCGCGACAGAAATTGCCGCTAAAAATACAGCGATTAACGATAAAAGTATTCGAATTCGCATGACTTTTTCACCTAAATTGGCTGCGACTTGATCGCCCATTCGAATGACATTAGCTTTCCGAATGGCGAATATCGAAGCAATCCAACCTATAATTGCATACGGAAGAATCATCAATAAAGCATTATTGCCTTTAGCAGCTAAACTACCATTCATCCATTGCACAGATGCAGGCAAACGGTCGCTATAAATAATGGACAAATAACCAATGGCGCCGCCTGCAAGTGCATTGACTGCCACTCCTGATAAAATAATTGTTACAGGCGAAAGTCCTTTTTTTTGCCAAGCGAGTGCGTAAACAATCGTCGCCGCAATAACGCCACCAACAAACGCCGCAATGGGAATAAAGCTCGTATATTCTGGTGCCGCTAGCATAATAAGTAGAACAAAAACTGCCGCACCACTCGTCACACCCGTTAACCCTGGGTCTGCTAAGGGATTTCCCATAACCGCTTGAAGTAGCGCACCAGAAATTGCGATATTTGCACCTATAATCAAAGCCAATAACACACGTGGCATTCGAATATCAAAAATAATCGTTCTATATTCATCATTTGCTGACGTTCCAGTAATCGTTTGAAGTATTTCAGTAATTGGGATCCGAACACTTCCAAGCCCAATCGCTACAACTGCGAAAACTAGCGTGATGAGAAACGTCAAAATTACTGTTCCACTACTCGCCTTTTTTATCATGTAATCTAATCCTCATTCAAAAAATAATCTGCAATTCCTGTCAAAGCCGTTTCAACGTTTTGAATCGATGTTACCCCATAAATTTGGTGATTTAAAATGTGAATATTGTCATTTTGATAAGCAGCAAGTTTCGTCCACATCTCATTTTTCTCTACTTCATTTTTAAACATTTCTTCTGATGCTCCGTGATCACCAGACGCAAGCACAAAAATCATATCTGGATTTGCTACAACAACTTCTTCCATATTCATCGGCGAATAAGTATCTTTTGCATTCAACACTGTCGTCGCAATATTTTCTGCACCAATTCGTTCGACTAAGCTTCCTAAATAAGATTTTTCATTCATCACCATAAAGGCATCTGATGTGCCAATCATTAACATGACTTTTGGCAATTCTTTTCCTTTTGTTCGTTCAATTAATTCATTTTCCTCATTCAAAATTCTTTGCATTTTCTCATTCATTTTTTCAGTTTGATTGAAATATGTACCTAATGCTTTAAAACTTAACTTCAAATCATCAAATGAATCCGTCGGTAAATAAGCTTTATTCATCTCCATGCCATTTAAACTTTCATCCAATGAGCTTTGCAAAGATTTTGCACTTAAAATTAGATCTGGTTTCAACTTTGTCATCACTTCTAAGTCCGGAGCCATCGGTGAACCGATTTCATCGATTGCCTTAAAATCTTCAGGAATTGGATTAGATGAAGTTGGAACACCCACTGGCGTAACCCCTAAAAGATGAAGCATTTCTGTTAGTGGAACCGATGTTGTGACAACACGTTCAGCCGCCTCCCCTTCCAACTGTGCCATTAACTCTTCAAATTCTTCTGCATCAACGCCGTCGTTTTCTAGTGTTAATGTGGCAGATGTCTCCGTCTTTTCTTCACTTGCATTTGTATCATCATTCACTTGCGGCTGATTTGATGAACAAGCAGCCAATAATAAAATTACGCTAAGCATAATCAATCCATAAAATTTTTTCGTATGTATATGCATCATATTACTCCCCTTTCAACTGAGAACGATTTTCATTGTCAATTGTTTTTTGAATTTTAATAAAGTGGGGAGAATAATTTTGCAATCAAAAAACGACTTACACGGCATGATTTTCATAGCTCGCGTAAGTCGTTTTTATTATTTATTTAATAATTCTTTTGCTAATAACTTGTACACATTTAATCTTTTCTCTTGAGAATGAGGGATACTAATAATCATAGTTTCATCATAATCATACATTTCTTGTTCTCTTTGTAAATAATCCGCCACTTCTTTTGCATCGCCTACAAGATGAATTTTACGATTTTCTTTAATAATCATTTTATCCATTTCCGATAGCGGATAATCTCTTGCCTCTTCCGGTGTTAAAATCGGTGTAATTTGACCTCTCATAAATAATAGACGCCAAATATCTTGTGGCTTTGCTTCAAATTCGGCTTCTTCCTTCGTTTCTGCCGTTGTTACCATATAGCTGACGTTAATTTGTGGCTTTTCCATCAAAGCGGATGGCACGAAATTCTTTTTATAAATATCTAATGTTTCTTTTGTTAATTCGCCCATAAAAAACTCCGCAAATGAATAGCCAACGCCTCTTTTTGCCGCTTCCAACGCACTATTTCCAGTCGAACCGAGTAACCATGCTTCAGGTAGCACAACTTCTGAAGGTGTCGCAATCGTTCTTTCATATAGACCGTCTACAGGCACTTCATCTGCAATTAACGCCAAAGCTGTATCGAGCTTTTCATACATATTATTCAGCATCGGTTGACGTCCTTCCGATAAAGCATACATCGCATTTGTATCGCCACCTGGTGCGCGCCCCACACCAAAGTCAATTCTTCCCGGTGCAAACGCACTTAATGTTTTAAATACTTCTGCCATTTTTAACGGAGAATAATGCATCATCATGACGCCGCCCGTTCCAATGCGAATATTTTTCGTTTTAGCGGCTACATATGCTGCTGTAATTTCGGGTGCAGAACTAGCATAATGATTCGTCGCATGATGTTCTGCCATCCACATCCGATGATAACCAAGTTCATCACCTAAAATCGCTAACTCTTCAGCTTTCTTTAATGCATCGGCTGCCTGATTGCCTTTTGTAATTGGGGCTTGATCTAAAATACTAAGTTTCATGTTAGAACCTCTCTTATTTATAATTTTTGACTACTTGTTCAATCGATTCTTTACCAGAAATTAAATCGAAGGATTGATTATAAGTATTTTCCGCACCAATCACTTCTACAATTGTTTTCGCTACATCAGCACGTGGAATTGAGCCACTTTCAACTTCTTCTTGGATGAGAATTTGTCCTGTACTTTCTTCATTTTCAAGCACACCCGGACGAATAATTGTGTAAGTTAATCCACTTTCAACGAGCACTCTATCCGCATAATGCTTCGCAACAAAATAAGGACGTAGCATTGTCCACTTTTCTCTACGGTTTGCATAAATTGTACTTACCATCACAAAACGATCGACACCAGCTTGTTTTGCCGCTTCAATCGTTTTAACTGCGCCGTCTAAATCGACTAAAATTGTCTTATCATCCCCAGTATGTCCACCTGAACCTGCTGTAAAGACAATCGCATCGCAACCCTTAGCTGCATCTGCAATCTCGTCGATTGTTCCTTCTAAATCGACTAATTTTGTTTCTACACCTAATTTGGCATATGCCGCCGCTTGTTCTTCTTTTCGCACCATTGCAACCGGCGTATAACCATCACTATCTTTGAGTAAATGAACCAATTGCTTTCCAATTTGCCCATTTGCACCTACAACTAGAACTTTCATTTTTTTAAGCTCCTTTTATATTTTCATTAGCATGCTAATCATTTAATTTAAGTTATTTGCCATTTTTTTCAATAAACCTTTTAACAAAATAAGCTCCTCTTCTGTTAAACCTTCCAATAACTTATCTTGTTCAGATTGCCAAACTTCTTTCACTGGAGCGATGATTTTTTTACCTTTTTCCGATAAATAAACCCTATTCACCCTCGCATCATTGACGTCTCTTTTTCGTTCAATCAATCCATATGTTTCCAATGATTTAACTGTGTTCGCAATTGTCGGGGGTTCGCAGTTTAAGCTTTCACTTAATTGACTTTGTGTAACACCATCTTGTTGGGATAAGCGACAAAGCAATTGATCCTGCCCAATATGCAAATCTAATGCGCGCAACTGATTGGAATAACTACGTCGTTTTTTTACGGAAATCACTTCTAATAATTCTCGAATTTCATTTTCTATCATAAAGACCACCTTCTCTCTTCCCAATTAATTAGCATGCTTACTATATCAATCTAGAACCTGCCCTTCAAATAATTTGTTTCATATAAAAACAGCGTGTAAACTAATCCGCACACTGTTTTCTATAATTCATCCACCTAGCTGAATAAATAATACGGCTAAATATCCTAATGCTGCTCCACTTAAAAAGATCCCAACTAAAGAAAAATTCTTTACTGTTCGTACGCTGTAAATGCCGACCACGATTCCTAAAATCGCAAAAATCATAATTGGTAATGGCGGTGTTTTAAAAAATGGCGTGAAAACTAAAAGACAAGCAATGATTCCAAATAACACACTAATCCAAGCAAATGCTTTTTGCATACGACACACCTCCGTTTTCATAACTTCAAAAGAAAAAGAGGACCTTTAAAAGTTTAACTTTAAACTCTAACAGTCCCCTTACCTATTATTTACCACATAAAATTCGATTATAAACTTTTTTTACGCGAAGTCGCTAATAAATAGAAACCAATTAACAACATAATTGTTGCACTTGAAGAGAAAGGAAGTCCGGTAATTTCAATTGCAATTCCTGATAAAAATGATCCAACTACTGCACCTAATGAGAAGAATGCGTAGAAAATACCATAGGCTTTCCCACGATCAATTTTGGAAGATGCTTCCGAAACAATTCGATTCATGGACGGGAAGACTAATGCAAAGCCGACTCCGTAAATTGTCATAAGTCCAAAACTGATTGACGGCGTCACCGCAAAATTCAATAAAATATGGACTGAAGCAATGATTGATAAACCAATAACGACTAATTTAATGGGAGAAAATTTATCATACATTCTATTCAATGGTGTTAAAAAGACAATTAACGCAACAATTCCAAAAGTACTTAATAACATTCCTGTTGTAGAAGATGTCGCGCCCATCCCTTCAACTTTAATCGGTAATGCAAATGATAATGTTCCATTACTGACCATTAAAGCAAATGCCGCTAAAGACGCCTGAAGAAGCGTTTTGTTTTTTAGTAATGGTAGAAAATGTGCGAACGATACACCGCTTCTTTCACTTGCCTTAAAAGATTCCTTAATAAATTTCAATGCAAGTAAAATTGTTAAACTAAATAAAATAGCAACTAAATAAAAGACATACGAAATATTAGATTTAGCGGCCATTATTCCACCGATTGCAGGTCCGAATATTGCAGCGAACCCGATACAAGCACCTGTTAGCGCCATCGCTTTTCCGCGTGTTTGCTTTGTCGTTTGGTCCCCTACATAAGCAAATGCAGCGGGAATCAATACTCCACCTGCTAAACCATGGAATAATCGAACAAGAAATAGCTGTTCGCCAGTCTGTGCGAGTGGATAAAACAATAAAATAATCGTAACCGTAGCCATTCCTGCAATCAACATTTTCTTCCGTCCGAAACGGTCAATCCAGTGGCCTCCAATAATGTTTCCAATCATATTCGTTAATGAATAAATTGCAACAATTCCTCCCGCCAAAATATTAGATGCCCCTAGCTCCATTGCATAAGGCGTAATGATTGGCAGTTGAATAAATGTATCTAGAAATGAAATCGTAATAATTAAATACAACATCTTTGTCATCGTTATGCGTTCCTTTCTAAACTTCGACTGTATCTTTATTATACTTGAAAGTTAATAAGATAAAACACATCCACTTCCATATTTTTAAAAACTTTAGGATTTATGGCTAAAGTGAGTCCGTCCAAAAGTCATCAAACACCACTCCCCCAGCCTCAACCCGCCACAAACCCCAAACCAGCAAACAACTACCTAAACTCCACCAAAACAAAAAAGCGAGGCGACAAGAAAGTCATGAACCTCGACTTTCTTGCCAGCCTCCCTTATTTCAACTTGTGAAACGCATCTTTAATTTCTGCTGTTTCAATTTTGGATTGTTCTTTTCCTTCTTGGAGACGTTCTTTCACACGCTCTACTTTTTTATCTGGAAAAGATAATGTCACAACCGTATCTCCTGAATTTGCTTGCAATTCAACTTCTTCGGAGTAAAATTCGATAGATTGGTCAGCACGTAAAATATAGAGTAAGATCGACTTATCATCTCGTTCACGTAAATATTGTGTATAACTATATTGTTTCGTAATCGCTGTTTTTCGAATCTCATGTCCAGAATTCACACGTTTTTCAAGTTCTCTAATTGGCGTAGCAGGCGTAAATAATGAATGCCCACCAATACCTGAAACTTTACGTGTACCTTCTTCTGATTTCGGCACAGCTACTTGATATAAGTTTTCTCTTCCTAGACTCGGTGCAAAGTCTTCACAAACATGCGCATTATACAAATCACTTCGTGTCATCGCTAACATAAATTTATAAGGTGTTAAATCTAAATCATAATCTAGTTGTTCTGTTAAAATATTTCCAATATGAATATTCACACCATGATTTCTTGCTTGTGCTAAACTTGCCCAGTTTCGATCTGCAATTAACACATCATTATTTGTTTCTTTAATCGACTTCGCAAATTCTGCCGCAAATCGGCTACCCCCAACGATGAGCACGCCAGATTCATCCGTTGTTGTTAAATTCAACTTCTTTGCAAGTGGACCAATTGTAAATCCATGAAGGACAACAGTTCCAAAAACGAGCGCGAATGTGAGCGCCGTTAAAAGACTTGCATCTTCATAACCATGATCTTTTAAAATCGATGCGAAGTATCCTGAAACTGTTAATGCGACAATCCCTCTCGGAGCAATCCAACCGATTAATAATTTCTCACGCGCATTCAACTCTGTACCAATCGTCGATACCCAAATCGATAAAGGACGAACGATAAAGAGCATCGCTACAACAAATAAAATAATATTCCAATTAAAAATTTCAAGTAAAACTTCCCTACTTAACGAAGCTGTTAACATAACGAAAATCCCTGAAATGAGTAATACAGAAATATTTTCTTTAAAATGGCGAATCTCTTTGATTGAGCTTAAATTCATATTCGCCATAACCATTCCCATCGCCGTTACAGCAAGTAACCCAGTTTGTTGCATCACTTCATCCGCAAAAACAAAAACAAATATAACTGCTGCAAGCATAACAGGTGATTTTAAATATTCTGGTACGCCTCCGCGGTCAAATGAACGACCGAAGAACCATCCAGCACCGCCACCTAAAACGACTGCAAAAATAGACGCTGCGAAAAATAGTAAAAATGAGTTTAACGTCACTTCACTATTTAAAAAGCGAATGACTTCAAACGCAAATACCGCTAATAACGCACCAAATGGGTCAACAACAATCCCTTCCCATTTCAAAATCGCTGCTGGACGCGGTTTTAGCTTCGCTTGGCGCAAAAGCGGTAAAATAACAGTTGGACCAGTTACGATAAACAAACCACCGATAATAAAGGCTACAGATAATGACAACCCGGCAATATAATGCGCGGCTAAAGAACCTGCAATCCAAGCAATAAATGCACCGATTGTCGTAATCCGTAACACTGGCTTATTAAACCCACGAATTTCTTTAAAATCTAAATTTAAACTTCCTTCAAAAAGAATAATCGCTACCGCAAAAGAAATAATCGGGCTAAACAAATCTCCCATACTTTCCTCTGGATTAATCATGCCCAAAAACGGTCCGACGAGCAGCCCTACAACGGACATGACAACAATGGCTGGCATCCTAAAACGCCATGCAATCCACTGTGATAAGATCCCGATAAATACAACGAGCATTAAATTAAAAATTAAAGAATCAAACACAAACTCCCCTCCAATCCTTTTATTACGCCCGGTTTATTTAAATTAAAAATTAACTGTGAACGCAATTAAATACAAACAGTTTAACACACAATCATTTTCTCGCAACCCTAACTTTACATATTTACAAATCTTTTTACATACATTATGAGGACGGTCGTTTCCTATCAATCTACCGAATAAACTTTGGGAGGATGATTCTCATCACAAAAAACATTCAAAAAAAAGTAGCGCTTTACATTAAAGATACTGACGGAAAAGGTTTATACCCTTTAAGGAGAGCACTCACAATTGCACAAGCCTTACCAAAATCTGTACAAGTATTATTCATTGGACCTAAAAAATGGCTTAACAATGTAAATGATTTTCAGTTTTATAGTGTACAAAGCCATCAAGAATTTATCACGATTTTGCAAAAAACTCAGCCCGATTTACTCGTGCGCGACAGCGGGTCCACTTCAAAAGAAGATAGTCAAAAAATCCAAGAACTGGTTCCTGCGACAATTCATTTCGATGACTTCGGTGAAGGTGGGAAACTAGCAGATTTTGTTATTCAAACACTTTATACAGAAACATTTGAACAGCAACTTGATCATTACGTGATTGGTATGGATAGTTTTATTGCTGACGCAGAAATTGCTCCTTATAAACAAGTTGGCTTGAGTAAAAAAAATATTAGTCCCCTGCCCCATCTCGTTGTGACATTTGGAGATGAGGATGCGAGTAATTTAACTTATCGAACGCTTCGCCATTTATCACAACTTCAAATCCCATTAAAAATAACGATTTTAATTGGAGAAAATTATGCGCATGATCAAACTGAATTACGGATGATGGCGCTGGGGCGAAAAAACACAGTTGTTCAACAACGAGTGGAAAATGTAGGAGAAGTACTCGCAGCAGCGGATATTATTCTTTGTTCATCAGGCTATACACCTTATGAAGTTGGTGTAATGGGCATTCCATGCATCGTTTTAGCACAAAATGAATTTGAAGCGACACTCGATTTCCCTTCAGAAAAAAATGGTTTTATCCATCTCGGACTTGGACGGAAAGTTAAACAGTCCCTTTTATTAAATGCAGTGATGGAACTTTTGTTACATGATTCATTGCGGAAAAAGGCAATTGAACGCCAAATGAACTTGAATTTAGGGGAAGGAAAACAAATGGTATGCGAGGCCATTTTATATTTTCTTGAATATCCAAAACGTGAACGAACAGGAAAGGAAATCTCCAATATGTTATAGTGGGGAAAAAAGATAGGAGTTTTTCCGATGGATAAAAGAAAAATTGAACAAGAAATCGCAGAGTTAAAAATGGATTATATCAATTTACAAGGTGACATCGAAAAGCTGGAATCTGTTGGCCAAGGTCGACAAGTCGCAAAAGCAGAAGAACGTCTGGCAACTATGGAAAAAAGGCTTGCTGAGCTAAACGCGCAACTTTATAGCTAATCAATTTTCTTACTAGTAAGAAATGCACCACAAAAGAAGCGAGACTGTCCCAGAGTTGAAAGTACATAACTTTTGGGACACTTCCCATTTTTCTATACGCGGAAATGGTGCATTATTTTGCTTATTGGGTTCGTACCCGTAAGGAAAGCACAAAAAGCAGTACAGTAAACAAATTAAACGCACACACAAAAAAGAGGCGTCCAATAGCAAAGCTATTGGACAGCCTCTTTTTTTATGCTGTCACATAATCTAATGTGGCATGATCTGCAACTAGCATTTCTTTTAAATAATTTCTCGCACGGAACAGTCTAGATTTCACCGTTCCAATCGATACTTTCATCACTTCTGCAATTTCAGTTAATGAATATTGATCTACATAAAAATATTGAATCGTATGTTTGTAAATCGCATCCAATTGACCGATTTTCTCTTGAATTAACGATTGAATATCATTTCTTTCTACTAATTCTCCCGGCGTTAATGCGCGACTTGGAACCAAATCCAAAATCGAAACGTCAAGTGTAGTAGGTTGATGCACCATATGTTCATTTGTTCGAACTGTTTTACGGTAGCGATCGCGGAATGTATTCATACAGATTGTTGTTAACCAACCTTTTATATTATCAACGTCTTCTAATTTATCAGTATAGCGAACGACTTTAACCCAAACGTCTTGCATAACGTCTTCCGCTTCTTCTTTATTTCTTGTTAGTTTTAAGCATAAGTGATAGATGTAACGACCATATTCTTCATATAAATCATTAATTTGAATAGTCATCTTTATTGCCTCCGTCTTTTTGCTGTTAACCTTATTATCAACAAAAAAGACATTACAAACTATCGGACTCTCTTTCAATTACCTTACAAATGTGTAAGGTTCATATTTCTGATGCGATAATTTCAATTTTCATCCGCAAAATACGCGTGCGATCCATCTCTTCAATGGTAAAATGAAGTTGTTCATAAGAAAAACGTTCACCTGATTCTGGGACATGTCCAAGTTGCTCTAACACAAATCCACCAATCGTTTCATTTTCCGTGATAAGTTCGACGCCAAGTAACTCCGCAACATCCTCTACTTCAAGGCGCCCATGACAAATTAACGAATGCTCATCTTTATCATAAACCAATACTTCATCTTCTATATCTGTCTCATCCTCGATATCTTGTCCAATCATTTCTTCAATAATATCTTCTTGCGTGACGATGCCAAGCGTTCCGCCGTATTCATCTAATACAACAGCCATATGCTTTTTCTGCATTAACATCATTTTAAATACACGCTCAATACTTAAAGACTGTACGACATAAAGCATATCCCGATCGATATAATCCTCCAATGGTTTTTCTGGTTGTAAGGTCCACTCGATAAATTTCTTCGAATAAAAAATCCCCACAATTTCATCCATACTTTCACCATACACAGGATATCTCGTATAAAAATACTCTAAAATCGTATCGCGCGCTTCTTCATAAGACGCGGTAATTGGTAAGCCTACGACGTCTGTTCGATGTGTTTCAAGTACATCAGACACGTCTTTATCTGGAAAGTCTAACATCCCTTTAATACGTAACGTTTCATCCAGTTCAAAAGTTCCTTCCCCACTTGCAATATCCACCATCGATTTTAAATCTTCTTTTGTTAATGTGGCTTCTGTCACTGCACCTTTAGAAATAATTCGAATAAATATATTTGTGAAAGCCGATAAAATTGCTGTCAAAGGCGTCAGTAGTTTCACCATAATTCGAATTGGGGGTGCAACGATATAAGCAATAGAATCTGCAAATGTCGCGGCTACTGTTTTTGGCAATACTTCTCCAAAAATAATAATAACGACAGTTAAAATTCCCGTCGCAAGTCCAACTTTCCAACCTTTATCAATTGCAATCATTGTGACCAATGTTGGCATCATAATATTTGCGATATTATTTCCAATTAAAATCGCAGTAATCATACGGTCCGGCTTCCCGATTAATTTAAGTAATTTAGCAGAAGCTATGTCTCCTTGATCTGCGCGAAGCTGGACCTTCATCCTATTTAATGCAGTTAATGCCGTCTCACTCCCAGAGAGGAAAAACGACATCAATAAAAAAAATCCGAGTGCGATAAACAAACGGCAACCCTCCGTACTTTCCTTATTATTTGTTTAGTCTGTTAATAGTTATTTATAGCATATCATATTTCCACGAATGATAAGCGCATTTTTTTATATTTACCAGACTTGTATGAGTAAAATGTTTGTGGGGGATAAAATAAATCCTAGAAGCCATTAATCTC
>CANSAF010000013.1 GCA_947644645.1 uncultured Sporosarcina sp.
AGATTAATGGCTTCTTGGATTTATTTTATCCCCCACAAACATTTTACTCATACACCTTTTTCGACATTTTTCAACTAAATACTTTTAAACCAACTGCCCCACCGATGATAAATGTCAGGAATAGTAATCTCTTCCAATTTGCTTCTTCTTTGAAAAACAGTATGCCAATTAAAACAGCACCTGCCGCACCGAGTCCTGTCCATACCGCATATGCCGTTCCCATTGGAATTTCACGCATCGCCATCGATAAAAAGATAAAACCGAATGAAAACGTGATGACAATTAAACTTAAACGAGCAAGCGACCTTTTTTGTAAATAAAGATTAATGCTTAAAACACCAAAAATTTCACCTAAACTTGCGATAACAAGATAAATCCAAGCCATTTAAACATCTCCCGCCTTCTCATTCGTTGTCATTTTAATCCCAATCACGCCTATGATGATGAATAAAACAAAAATTCCTTGAAGAATTGAAAATGATGTATGAAAAATCACGACGTCAATCAAAACAATCGCAGCAGCGCCTGAACCTGTAAAAACCGCGTAAACCGTTCCAGAAGGCAGTTTTTCACAAGCTTTTATAATGAAATAAAAACTAAATACAATCATGACAATCGTTCCAGTCCATTGCCAAAATCCTTCTGCATAACGTAAACCAATCACCCAAAATATTTCCACAATCGCAGCAAATAAAACATAAAGCCAGCCCACAGACAAAATCCCCTTTCCGACATTTATCCATAGCGTATCAAAGATTGCCATCGAAATAATAAACTTTAACTTTATCTAAAGATTCTGTACACTTAAATTAAATACAAAAAAGGAAGTGACTCTGTTGAACAATATTGTATCGATGAAAGATGTATCGTTCATTCGCAATCAGCAAGAAATTTTAAAAGATATCCAATTTACGATTGAAAAAGGTCAGCATTGGGGCATTCTTGGGTTAAATGGTTCCGGAAAAACATCGCTTTTAAATATGATTAACGGCTATCATTTTCCGAGTACGGGAGAGATTTCTGTGCTTGGCAATCCATTTGGTAAAACAAATTTACCTGAGCTGCGTAAAAAAATTGGTTTTGTCAGTAGTGCCATTGATCGCTTTTCAGATATCGTCAATCAAGAAAGCGTACTGCGCGTTGTCATAAGCGGTAAGTTTGCTTCATTTGGCATTTATGAAAAAATTACTGATGAAGATTGGGACCGAGCAGCGGCATTATTAAAAAAATTACGTTTAAGCTATTTAAGCAAAAAACCTTTTCATCTTTTATCACAAGGTGAACAAAGAAGAGTATTAATCGCTCGTTCTTTAATGAGCAATCCTAAACTATTAATCTTCGATGAACCTTGTTCCGGCTTAGATATTTTATCTCGTGAAGAATTATTACAATTAATTCCTGAAATTACGCAAGAAGACTGTCATATTTTATATGTCACGCATCATATCGAAGAACTTGTGGAAGAAATTTCTCATGTTTTGCTGTTGAAAGATGGAGAAATTGTTGCTGCGGGTCCAAAACAAGAAGTTCTGACGGATGAACTCCTGTCGGAAACTTTTAAAATTCCATTGAAAATTCGTTGGGAAGCGGGGCGTCCTTCATTATCAATCATTAAAAGCTAATTATGGGGTGAGTTTATGTTGCTTGTCGTGATTAACTTGGGAGCTGGAAATGGGAAAGGACTCACTTACTGGAAGAAAATTGAAAAGCGGTTGAACGAAAGAAAAATCACCTATAAAACTTTTATCGGCACATCAGAAAAAGAAACGAGAGAATTCTTACAAAATAGCATTTCAACGCAATCCATTCATGCGATTGCTGTGATTGGCGGAGATGGCACCATTAGTTCTGTTTTACAAGATATTGCCGAAACAAATATTCCTTTGGCGATTTTCCCTGCCGGTTCAGGAAATGATACAGCAAGAATGTTTCAACTAACGAATGATCCAGATATTTTTGTCGATAAAATATGCGTTGGTGAAATTTTACATATCGATTTACTTCAAGTAAATCAACGTTTTGGAATTACAGTTGCGGGGATTGGCATTGATACTGTCATTAGTGAAACTGTGAACAACGCAAGTTATAAAACCTTTTTCAATAAAATAAAACTCGGTTCTCTTGCTTATATTTTCGGTGTTTTTCAAGTCGCCTTCACTTACCAAGCTTTAAAAATGACGATAACGATTCATCAACAAACAAAAACCATCGATCAAACATGGCTTCTTGCAGCTGGCAATACAAAATCTTACGGCGGCGGCTTAAAAATTTGTCCTTCGGCTAATCCGATTGACGGACAATTAAGCATTACTATTTTTCACAGTTTGCCACGTTTCAAGGCCTTACTTCAAATATTCCCGGCTTTATTAACCGGGAAAAAAGTGCAGAAATTCGGCGTTTCCTATTTACAAGGTACAGAAATTTGGATTAAGACAGATGAACCTGTTTCTGCCATTTTAGACGGTGAAGTCGTCGCAAAGACCCCTCTTCATATTAAAGTTCGGCCAAAGGCTTTACCGCTTCTTGTAACAAAATAAATAAATCTGATTCATTGACAAGATCTTCGCCTGAATCATATTTTTTTAGAAATAAATAACCAATAACGGAAAATAAAATAATGACAATGAAAATAAACACAGACTGTAACCATCTTTTTCGCATTTCTTTTCCCTCCGCTACTCGTTGATTGGTCATCCGTTGTCTAGAAAACTTTTTAGTATTTTCTAGACAACTAGCGACTATTTTATAATTTCTTCACAAATTGCGTTTTTAATTGCATCGCACCAATACCATCAATTTTACAATCGATATCATGGTCTCCGTCAACAAGACGAATCCCTTTGACTTTTGTACCTTTTTTAACGACCAATGAACTGCCTTTTACTTTTAAATCTTTAATAACAGTCACAGAATCCCCATCAACAAGGACATTCCCATTCGCGTCTTTATATACTTTCTCTTCTTCTTGTTCTGCTTCCGATTCTAACGTCCACTCATGTGCACATTCTGGACAAACGAATAAATTGCCATCTTCATACGTATATTCTGATTGGCATTTCGGACAATTTGGATATCCACTCATCTAAACTCGCTCCTTTAATATTCATCCCTTCAAGTATAAGCCAGTTCGACAAAGAATGCCTCTTTCTTATTTGTTTTCACGATTTTCAAGGCTTAATAATTGTTTTTTCATCGATAATCCTGCTCGAAAACCGCCCAATTTCCCGTCTTTTGTAATGACGCGATGACAAGGAACGACAATTAATACTGGATTCGCACCAATTGCGCTACCAACCGCCCGAACAGCTTTTAAATTGCCAAGTTTTTCAGCAACATCTGTGTAAGACCATGTTTCCCCGTAAGGAATTTCTTGAAGGATTGCCCATATTTTTCGTTGAAATTCTGTGCCATAGAGATCGAGCGGCAAGTGAAATCCTTGTCGTTCTCCCTCCAAATATGCTTTCAATTCCGTATAATAAGTTTGTAAATATGTATCACTTTCTATTAACTGCGCCATCGGCAAATATTTCGCAGCCCAATTTTCAAGTTCTTCAAAAGGCGCATGAGGAGTGCCTATATAACAAAGTCCATTCTCCGTTGCAGCGATATATAGTTGCCAATCACCATACGTTAGTTGTCCCCACCAAATTTTCTGCATAAAATCTACTCCTCCAATCCATTTATGACTAGTTTACATGATAACGAGCGTTTTTCAGTGCTTTGGTGATGATTTTCAGTGCTTTCCAGGTATTTTTCAGTGCCTTGAATTCAAGTTAAACACAAATGACCCTGAGTGGAAGGAATTCCTCGAAATAGCCCAAATAAAACAATTTCATGATCACCCTCTTCACCAAATCCCCTTGTTTATTTTTTCCGTTTATGTTACTGTATAAAAAATCAACATTTTAAAACAATTCAATATTTTCTTATCAAGAGAGACGGAGGGATTTGGCCCTGTGAAGTCTCAGCAACCAACCAATTTGGTACGGTGCTAATTCCAATAGATGTCGATGAACATCTTAAAGATAAGAAGACGAACTCGATGATTACTGAGGCGCTCTTCTTATAGAGGCCTCTTTTTTTATTGCAAATAAAAGACCTCACTATATGAAAAATAGAAAGGGAGATTTTTTATGACAAACAAAAAAATTGCAACACAACTCGTTCAACTAGGAAACCGTAGTGATGAAAAAACAGGTGCTGTGAGCGCGCCAATTTATTTATCAACAGCTTACGAACATAAAGGAATTGGTCAATCAACAGGTTATGATTACGCTCGGACAAAAAATCCGACACGTTCTTTATTGGAAGACGGCATTGCCCAATTAGAAAATGGCGATGCAGGTTTTGCCTGTAGTTCCGGTATGGCTGCCATTCAGCTTGTGTTATCGTTATTTCGTTCAGGTGACCATTTAATCGTTCCCGAAGATATTTACGGCGGTACATACCGTTTATTAGATTATTATGCTGATTTTTACGGCGTTAAGACGACCTATATTGATTTTTCAAATGTGGAGGCAGTTACAGCCCAAATTACAGATCAAACAAAAGCTATTTTCATAGAAACACCTACGAATCCACTTATGGAGACGATTGATTTAACTGTCTATGCAGATTTAGCAAATAAACATGATTTGCTTTTCATTGTGGATAATACATTTTTAACACCTTATTTCCAAAAACCATTAGACTACGGCGCACATATCGTTCTCCATAGTGCGACAAAATATATCGGCGGGCATAATGATGTACTAGCTGGTTTAGTTGTTGCAAAGGGAGAACAATTATGCGAGCAACTTTTTACAAATCATAATGCAATTGGCGCAACTTTATCGCCGCAAGATGCTTGGCTCATCATTCGCGGGTTAAAAACTTTACATTTACGGATGAAGCAGCATGATGAAAATGCGAAAAAAATCGTCACTTATTTAAAAGACGAACCACTTGTCCAAGATGTACTTTACGCAGGTGTAGGTGGCATGCTGTCATTTCGTTTACAAAAAAGCGAATGGATTGACCCTTTCCTGCAAAATTTAAAGTTGATTACTTTTGCAGAAAGTCTCGGCGGCGTGGAAAGTTTTATTACGTATCCTGCTACACAAACACATGCAGAAATTCCTGAAGAAGAAAGAACGAAACGCGGCGTGTGTAATAAACTGCTGCGCTTCTCAGTCGGCGTTGAAGACTGCGATGACTTAATCGATGATTTAAAGCAAGTATTTGCCGTTTTGAAAAACCGCACCCAAAAGCTAAGTTCGAGCTTTTAGGTGCGCGCCGCGACTTTGAGCGCGCGGCGATGATATGATTTTCAAGTTTTTGCGACTTGCCGTGCAAGTTCGCTCCGCAACCAGTCAACACAAAAAAAGCAATCCAATCGACAAACTGGATTGCTTTCAATGATTAAGCTTTCGTATAAAATGTTTCAGGAATTGCCCCGATTGTACGGTTATGATAAAGAAGTGGCGTTTTATCACTATTATCAATTTCTAAAACTTCACCAATCATAATCGTATGGTCGCCTGCTTCAACACGATTATGAACTTTACATTGAAGTGTCGCAAGTGTATCTTTCAATACTGGTAATTCTAAAGAAGACTTTTCCCATTCGCATTGACCGAAACGATCTGGTACGCGGCTTGCAAATAAATTACAAAGTTCAGCTTGATCAGATGCTAAAATATTAACCGAAAAACGGTCTACCTTTAAAAATTCATCATATGTACCGACTCGCTTATCAATTGACCATAAAATAAGCAAAGGATCCAATGATACAGACGCGAAAGAATTCACTGTTAATCCCATCGGTTCATTATTTTCATTATAAGCTGTCACAACTGTTACACCTGTAGGATAATTTCCCAATGCTTTTTTAAAATTTTCTATTTTTTTATCCATTATCATAACCTCCATCATTCTCTTTCAAGTATAGCGTACACGAAATTCAGCTTATTGTGTCAACAATCTGCTTACAAAGTGAAATTTAATACTATTTCACAAGCATGAAAGAGTAATCCTATTGATATAATCGGATAAAAAATAAAATATTTTCTAAAAACAGTTGCAATTACAATTTCATTGATATATGATAATAATCAATCAAGAAGAAACACCAACAACTTAAATATTTTTCTTATCTAGAGAGGTATAGGGACTGGCCCGATGACACCTCAGCAACCGGCGATTTAAAGTACGGTGCTAATTCCAGCAAGTCAAACAAATGACTTGGCAGATAAGGAGCGAACTCATAACGTCAAGAGTTCCCTACCTTTTCAGCGAAAGGTTGGGAACTCTTTTTGATTGAACAGAAAGGAGTCAGTAAACTGTGAGTGATTTATTAAACGCATTGAAAGAAAAGATTTTAATCGGTGATGGCGCAATGGGATCTTTACTTTATTCTTACGGTGTAAATCGTTGTTTCGAAGAACATAATCTTACCCATCCTGATCAAGTATTGCATATTCACAAAGCTTATATTGATGCTGGTGCAGATGTTATTCAAACGAACACATATGGCGCAAACTATATTAAACTTGCGCAACATGGTTTGGAAGACCAAGTAAAATCAATCAATACAGCAGCCGTTAAACTCGCTAAAAAAGCGGCGAATGAAAATACTTTTATTCTTGGTACAATTGGCGGGATTCATGGTTCTCAAGCTTCTATCGGTACAACTGAAGAAATTAAAAGAAGCTTTAGAGAACAATTGTATTGCCTTTTACTAGAAGGCGTTGACGGGCTCCTATTAGAAACGTATTACGATTTTGATGAATTAAAAACAGTATTAAAAATTGCAAGAGAAGCAACGGATCTTCCAATTATTACAAACGTATCGATGCATGAAGCAGGTGTTTTACAAAATGGACTTTCATTAGCAGATGCATTGGCTGAACTGGAAAGATTGGGTGCAGATGTTGTCGGTGTGAACTGTCATTTAGGTCCACATCATATGCTAAAATCGCTTGCTTCCGTTCCTTTGCCGAAAAAAGCTTTACTAGCAGTTTATCCGAATGCAAGTTTCCCAGGATATCAAGATGGTAAACTTTTTTACGAAAACAAACCCGATTACTTTGAAAACTATGCTGAAAAGTTTAGAGAAGCTGGCGTTCATTTAATCGGCGGATGTTGTGGAACGACGCCAGAACATATTACAGCCTTGAAAAAAGGATTGACGAATCGACAACCGATTCAAGAGAAAAAAGTCATTCCATTTCATAAGGCAATTCAAGCAACATCAACAGCTTTGACAAAACCCAATTTGGTCGAAACAGTTAACAAAAGGCACTCTGTAATCGTTGAATTAGATTCGCCAAAACATTTAAATACAGATAAATACTTTAAAGGGGCAAAAGCTTTACAAGAAGCTGGTGTTGACGCCATTACATTGGCGGATAACTCCCTCGCTTCCCCAAGAATTTGCAATGCGTCAATGGGTTCTTTATTAAAACAGAAATTCGATGCAACACCGCTCGTACACATTACTTGTCGAGATCGTAACTTAATCGGTTTGCAATCGCATTTGATGGGACTACACACATTAGGCATTACTGAATTGCTTGCCATTACAGGAGATCCAACAAAAATTGGTGACTTCCCCGGTGCAACATCAGTTTTCGATGTGACATCCTTCCAACTGTTGGAACTCATTCAACGTTTTAATGAAGGGATTTCTTGGTCCGGTAAATCATTGCAACAAAAAACGAATTTCACAGTCGCTGCCGCATTTAATCCAAATGTACGTCATTTAGATCGTGCGACAAATCGTCTTCGTAAAAAAATTGAATGCGGAGCAGATTATTTCATCACGCAACCGATTTATAATCGACAGCAAATTATTGATGTGTATGAAGCAACAAAAGATTTAGGCGCACCGATTTACATTGGCATTATGCCATTAACATCAACACAAAATGCCGAATTTTTACACAATGAAGTACCTGGTATTAAATTAACGGATGAAGTTAGAAAACGAATGGCATTTACAAATCAAAATCGAGCACTCGCAACGCAGGAAGGGTTGAAAATTGCGGAGGAACTCATCGATACAGCACTCGAACTGTTCCATGGCATTTATTTAGTTACACCTTTCACTCGTTACGATATGACCGTACATTTAACAAATTATATTCATAATAAAGTTGAAAAACTGAAAGAAAAACCAGTAAGTATTATTCAATAAAAATAGAACATTAAACTTAGGGAGATGGATGATTTGGTTAAAATTATTAGTTCAGCAATTGGGTACCCAAGAATTGGCGAAAAACGTGAATGGAAACGTGCACTTGAAAGTTTCTGGAGTCAAAACAGTTCGAAAGAAGAGCTTTTAGCAACACTAGAAGGCATTCGCTTAAATAATTTACAAAAACAAAAGGATGCAGGTATTGATCTAATACCAGTTGGTGACTTCTCATTCTATGACCATGTGTTAGATACATCAACTGCATTTGGTATCGTACCAAAACGTTTTGACTATACGGATGGACCGGTTTCTGTAGAAACTTATTTTGATATCGCACGCGGAAATGACGGTGCCATTGCATCAGAAATGACAAAATGGTTCAATACGAACTACCACTATATTGTGCCAGAACTTGAAGGTTCAACGCCAAAACTCGTGGAAAATCGTCCATTAAACTACTACTTAGAAGCAAAAGAGAAACTTGGCATCGACGGGAAACCTGTTTTCCTTGGTCCAGTTACATTTATTAAACTTGCAAAAGATCAAGAGGAAACGTTCGAAACACGCTTAAAGCAATTTACACCTTTATACGCTCAAATTTTGGCGGAACTTGAAGAAGCTGGTGCGACTTGGGTACAAATCGACGAACCAAGTTTAACAAGTGAATTTTCAGCAAAAGAATTAGAAGCAATTCAAGCAGCTTATACTGAACTGAAAAATGCAGCACCAAACTTGAAAGTGATTGTTCAAACTTACTTTGAAAAAATCGCGAACTATGAAGAAATTATTAAACTACCTGTTCATGGTTTAGGTCTTGACTTTGTACATGGGGATTCACTAAGCCAATTAAAAGAGTTTGGTTTCCCGAAAGATAAAGTATTAGCAGCAGGTATCGTAGATGGACGTAATGTATGGCGCGCAGATTTAGATGCGAAGCTAGATATTTTGGATGCGATTCAAGTTCATGTCGATGCTGAACGACTAATCGTTCAATCATCTTGTTCACTGCTACATGTTCCTGTAACGAAAAAGTCAGAGGAACAATTAGATCCAATCATTCGCGGTGGTCTATCATTTGCAGATGAAAAACTGGAAGAAATCGTTTTATTAAAACAAGCAGTTGAAGGCGGTAAAGATGCGATTGCAGAAGGCTTAATTGCTAACCGTGAAGGTCGTAAAACATTAAACGAGTCTAGCTATCGTCAAAATGCGAAAGTAAAAGAAACGGTTGAAAACTTAACAGAAAAAGATGTGAATCGTCCAGCACCGTTTGCAGAGCGTATTATTGAACAAGATGAGCGCTTTAACTTACCTTTATTACCGACAACAACAATTGGAAGCTTGCCGCAAACAGCTGAAGTACGTCAAACACGTTCAAAATGGCGTCGTGGTGAGATTACAAATGAACAATATGAAGCATTCATTAATGCTCAAATTGATAAATGGATTGCAATTCAAGAAGAAATTGGCATTGATGTACTCGTTCACGGTGAGTTTGAAAGAACAGATATGGTTGAATACTTCGGGGAGAAATTTGCTGGATTTGGTGTGACGAAGTTTGGTTGGGTACAATCTTACGGTTCACGTTGTGTGAAACCACCACTTATTTTAGGGGATGTTGCATTTAGCGAACCAATTACTGTAAAAGAAAGTGTTTATGCACAATCTCTAACGAAGAAACCTGTTAAAGGAATGCTGACGGGACCTGTAACAATCTTGAACTGGTCATTCGTTCGCGACGATATTCCAAGAGTGGACGTTCAAAACCAAATTGCGCTTGCACTGCGTGATGAAATTTTGGCACTTGAAGAAAACGGCATTAAAATTATTCAAGTCGATGAACCAGCATTACGTGAAGGTTTACCATTAGATCCATCGAAAAAACAAGCATATTTAGAGGCAGCAGTTTATGCGTTTAAATTATCGACAGCTGCAGTGGAAAATGATACACAAATTCATACACATATGTGCTACTCGGATTTCAATGAAATTATTCAATCGATTAGTGATCTTGACGCCGATGTTATTTCAATTGAAACTTCTCGTAGTCATGGAGAAATTATCGAAGCATTTGAAACGAACACATACGATAAAGAAATCGGCCTTGGCGTTTATGACATTCATAGTCCACGTGTGCCAAGTAAAGAGGAAATCAAACAAAATATTCATCGTGCATTAAAAACAATTCATCCGAAACAGTTCTGGATCAACCCAGACTGTGGACTGAAAACACGTCAAGAAAAAGAAACAATTGCAGCGCTTGAAGTAATGATTGAAGCGGCAAATGAGATTAGAAAAGAACAATTAGAAGCGGTTAAATCATAATAATTAGAGAGGCTACCCCGAAAATTCACGACTATCGGGGCAGCCTCATTTTTTGTATGCGGAGCTCGTACTCACATGAAATTAGCAGCGCAAAAAAACAAGAGGCATCCACTAAATTGGATAACCTCTTGTTTTGTTATTCATAGCGCAGTGCGTCAATTGGACTTAATTTAGAAGCTTTATTGGCTGGTAAAATACCGAAAATGATACCGATAAAAGCTGAAAACGTAAAGCCGATTATGACAACAACTGGACTAATAATTGCTGTAAATGGTAACAACTGAGACG
Organism: uncultured Sporosarcina sp.; assembly: GCA_947644645.1. Classification (GTDB taxonomy): domain Bacteria; phylum Bacillota; class Bacilli; order Bacillales_A; family Planococcaceae; genus Sporosarcina. The sequence goes on from CANSAF010000013.1 coordinate 10,790, forward strand.
CAATAAACGTCACACCTGCTGCAAATCCGATTCCAATGAGTCCACCTAAAGATGTAAGTGTTACAGACTCAATTAGAAATTGCAGTAAAATTCGTCCTCTTGTTGCTCCTAACGCTTTTCTCAAACCAATTTCTCTCGTTCGTTCTGTAACGGAAACTAGCATAATATTCATTACACCAATTCCACCAACTAATAAAGAAATACCTGCGATACTCCCAATAAATAATGTGATTGTTGTATAAAAACCTTCTAATTCTGCTTCATAATCAGAAAAGTCATTAATACTATACATACCATCTTCAAGTTCTTTATTCGCCGTCAATGTATCTGCCACGAGATACCCTGTTTCAGTAACATTATCTGGTGAATCCGCAATGACTGAAACATTTTCAACTTCACGCCCACCAAACATCATTGACACAAGCATTCTTGGCATTAACATTTCCCCACTCATAAAACCATCCATTTGAAGCCATTCTTCCGGAATTGTCGACTTATACACACCGACAACTTTATAGGGATTATCGTCGACATCAATAATTTCTCCAACTGCTGACTCCCCGTCCTTGAAGAAATGATCTCTCGTTACCGAGTCAATTAACACGACACGATTCATTCCTTCATTGTCTCTCGCGTTAAATGGGCGTCCTTCTAGCATTTGAATATCTTTTGCCTTTAAATAATGTTCATCAATCCCCGTAATTGTGATTTCGGACTGTTCTTCATTATGCACCATCATGCCCCAACCTTGGTTTGTCCCAATGATTGATTTCACGCCTGGTAAATCTTGAAGTGGCTCTAAGTCTTCCGTTGTTAAGTCCGGCTCATTCCAATAGAACTCGGTCTCATCTTCCGAGAATATAGGTTCATAATATAATTCAATCGCATTTTTATCGGTACTAAACACATCTTCTGCAATTTGCTTTTTAGCACCTTCACCAATTGCAACGATAATGATAACCGCTCCAACACCGATGATGATTCCAAGCATCGTTAAAATAGAACGAACTTTATGGTTCCAAATCGAAGACAATGCAATTTTAAAGCTTTCTAAAATATTCATGCCGTATGCCTCCGATCCTCAGTAACAACCCCGTCCTTTAACGTAATGACTCGGTCCGCATACGCTGCAATTTCTTCTTCATGCGTAACAATAATAACCGTTTTTCCTTCATCGTTTAATTCAACGAGCAGATCCATAATTTGTGCACTCGTTTTAGAGTCTAGTGCGCCTGTCGGTTCATCCGCCAAAATAATCGTTGGATCATTGACGAGCGCTCGCGCAATCGCAACTCTTTGTTTTTGTCCACCTGATAACTCGTTTGGCAAATGGGTCATCCGATCTGCAAGCCCCACTTTTTCCAACATTTTCTGTGCACGTTCAGCACGTTCTTTTTTGGGTACATTTGCGTAGCTAAGTGGTGTCTCCACATTTTTTTGCGCATTTAAACGTGGCAATAAGAAAAATTGCTGGAACACAAAACCGATATGTTCATTGCGTAATTTAGCTAATGCATTTTCTTTTACTGCGCTAATTTCTTCTCCGTTCAATACATAAGAGCCTTCTGTTGAATGATCTAAAAAACCGATAATATTCATCAATGTCGATTTTCCAGACCCCGATGGTCCCATAATGGCAACAAATTCACCGTCTTCAATTTCCAAATCAATGCCATGCAAAACCGGAACTGTTAAAGTACCATTTCCGTATACTTTTTTAATATTGGTCAACTTCATCATAAGAAGTCACTTCCATTCCGTCATGCATGCTTTCATCTGGCATAATGACAACGAGTTCACCTTCAGCAACACCTTCCGTCACTGCAATAAACTCATCATTCATATCCCCTAATTGGACAACGCGCTTTTCTAATATGTTATCAACGACAACATATACATATTCGCTACCATCCTCTTCATCCATCATTAACGCCATATGCGGAATCGCAAGTGCTTTGTCATCTCCAGAAATACTAATTTCCAATGATACGTGGAAGCCTTGACGAAGTTCAGATGTATCATCTGTAATCGCGACTTTGAATGGATACATTGTGACGTTTCCACCGCCACCGTAATCTTCCATTCCCCCACCATCACCTTCTGGGAATTGTGAAACAGATTCTACAACACCATTCCATTCGCGGTCTTTAAAGACTTTCGGGCGAATAATAACAGGTTGCTCAGGTTGAATTTTCACCGTATCGAATTCACTCATCGTTCCAATCACTTTATAAGGTTCGCTTGAAATAATGTGAATGACAGGTGTCGAAGAACCAGATTCTGATGGCTCAACATTTTTTTCAACTTTTACAACAATCCCGTCAATTTTACTCACGACTGTCATGCTTTTCTTTTTAGCCGCCAATTCATTAATCGTTTCTTGTGCTGAAGTCACTTCGTCTTTCGTGCCTTCAATGCTCATTTCACTTTGCACTTTTTCTTTTTCAAGCATACTGACATCTAACTCAGTAAACTCTTCACCATTTTTTACTTTCTTTTTCATTTCAGTAATTTGTTTTGCCAAAGATGCAATTTCATTTTGTTCAATTTTTAATTGTTTTTGAATTAAATCACGTGAACGGACTGCTTTATTATACTCTGCGTCAATCGCTGTCGTATCGTATGTAAAAAGCGGTTCCCCAGCAACAACTGTTTGATTTTCCTCTACTAAATACTCACGAATTTCGCCATTTTCAGCATCCAAAAAGATTTTTTGTTCATCTTCTGGAATGACTTGTCCTGTTACTAAAATGGACTCGCCTAATTTTTGCTCACTAACTGCTTGGACTTGCATGCCGAAATCCTCAAACTCATCGCCAAACTCATTGGATGATTTTGCACTCATAAAGAAATAAATAATACCAGCAATCACTAAAATCCCAACAATACTGAGTATCCAAATCCATGTTTTCTTTTTCATTTGACTTCCCCCGTTATTTTTTTAACTGAACACTGTTACATTTCCCTTTCTTTATATTTATGTAGAAATTCTTTCCAATGTATATAACGTATGAACCCCTCATTTAGTTTCATTTTCCGAAAATTCTTTTATTTTATGTTGACTTCAAGATAAAAGAAGCTATCCAATCGCTTTGCTATTGGATGCTTCCAGTTGTGCGTGCGTTTAATTTATTTATTGTGCTGCTTTTTGCGCTTTTCTTACCGCTTTAAGACTCAATAGCATACATCATTTCTCCACATACAAAATAGAAGGATGTCTTAAAAGTCGTACTTCAACTTTTGAGACAGCCTCTTTTTAATTATCCTTCGTCCGGATACCACGGATTCAAATGGATCAATACTTCATCAACATCATCGTTTTCAGCCATGATACTTCCTTTAATCTTACGAATAATATCATGTCCTTCTTGAATCGTTAAGTGACCATCCACACCAATTCGCAAATCGACCAACACATAGTGACCATGCTCTCTCGCGCGTAGTCTATCGATTCGTTTCACTTCTGGAACCGATAAAATCATTGCTTGAAACTGCGCTAGCCGCTCCGGTTCTACACTTTTTTCCATTAATGTATCAATCGATTCTTTTCCCATTTCATAAGCCAATTTAAAAACGAGTACCGTAACAATAATCCCTGCGATTGGATCTCCATAAGAAAAAATTAAAATATCGTAAGCATCTCCAACCATTGCAAGACCAATCCCAATTACTGCTGCAAGTGATGCATAGACATCCGCTAAATGATCTTTCGCCGTTGCAATTAACCCTTTACTATTGACTTTTCTTCCAAGACGAATCGTATAAACATATAAAACTTGCTTCGCCACTAATGAAATAATTGCCGTAATAAAAGCAATCATACTCGCTTTTTCAGGTTCAGAAAAGAAAGCGGAGATTGATTCATAAGCGATATAAATCGCCGCAAGCCCTAAAATGATGGCAACAATCGCTGAACTAATCACTTCTGCTTTCCCATGTCCATACGGATGATCCTCATCTGCTGGACGCTGTGAAATACGCATCGATGTTAATGCGGCTCCACTTGCGACAACATCTCCCGCATTATGATAACCATCCGCAAGTAACACTGGACTATGAAAAATTGTGCCGACAGCAATTTTTAAAATCGTAAGCACAATATTACTGATCAAACTAATCCACCCTGCAAGAATTGCTGATTTACTACTAATAAAATGAGTCATTCTATCAATCTCCTCCTACTCTTTCCCTTATACAACAAAAGAAACGATCCGAAAAGTCTATATGCAAACTTTTCGGATCGCCTCCTCTTTTACTATCATTTACATTATTTCATTGTGTTCTTTTGGAGTCGATTGCGATAAAAGCTGCTTTACATCATGCAAATCTACGTAAAGTATGGGCTTTTTTATAAGCCTTAAACATGAATAATGCTTTTTCCTATATGATTTATTTTACCACTTACTACTCAGAAAGGTAAAATCGATTTTATTAAATCGAATAGAACAATGACAATCGTGACTGGAACAATCCAAGTCATTAAGAAACGCCAAATTTTATACGTTGTTGGTGACAATTCATTGCTTAAATAAAATTGCTCTCGAACAAGTTTTTTATCCATTTTATGCATAATAAAGATTGCAATTAAGAAACAACCTAAAGGAAGCATCATATTACTCACTAAATAATCCGTACTATCAAAAATGCTTTTCCCGAAAATTGTCAATGACGACAAGCTACTAGACGATAAAGCAGAAGGTATCGCAGCAATAAACACAATTGCACCGATTACCCATGTACTAACTTTTCTCGGATATTTTTTATTCTCAGTAGCCGCCGCAACAATAATTTCATACAAACTAAATGATGATGTTAATGTTGCAAATAAAAATAATAATAAAAACAATGCTAAAAACAAGCTACCAAAAGGAATTTCCGAAAAGACAGCCGGTAAAACCATAAACAATAAGCCTGGTCCTTCTGCCGGTTCATAACCAAATGCAAAAACGACCGGGAAAATCGCAAGGCCTGCAAGTAGGGAGACAAAAATATTCAAACTAACAACTGTGCTTGCTGACGCCGGTATGCTCACATCTTTCTTCAAATAAGAACTGTATGTGACCATACAAGAAAATCCAACAGCTAACGAAAAGAAGGATTGTCCAAGTGCATACAACACAGACTCGCCCGTAATATTCGAAAAGTCTGGCGCTAAGAAAAATTTAACACCTTCCCAAGCCCCATCCAATGTTAAAGCGCGAATAACCAAAATCACAAAGAAAATAAATAATAAAGGCATCATATATTTATTCGCTTTTTCAATTCCCGATTGAATACCAGAAGAGACAACAAGTACATTTAATAGTGAAAAGACAAGTAATCCAACAATTGTAATCCATGGTGTTCCAATTACTGTTTCAAAAAGCGCTCCGTAATTTGCACCATCTCCGATGATAAAGCCAAAAACAGACATCACACTATAAATCAGCACCCAGCCACCAACAACACTGTAAAATGACAGGAGCAGGAAACAGCCTATAACACCGATACGTCCAATCCAAACAGACATACTTTTAGGGGCTAGCTTTTTATAAGCACTGATTGCTTCTTTACCTGCGCCCCGCCCAATAATAAACTCTGACATTAAAAGTGGTAAACCAATTAATATCGTAAAAGCGACAAATATTAAGAAGAATGCGCCGCCACCACTCATCCCCGTTACATAAGGAAACTTCCAAATCGCTCCTAAACCAATGGCTGCTCCCGCAGATGAAAGAATAAATCCTAATCTAGAAGACCATTGTTGCTTTTTTTCCTCCAAATCTTTTCCCCCTTACTTAATCTTTTCTCTATTTTACGAACACAATCTACTTAACTTCATAAACATTCATTTTATCACTTTTATCATTCTTTAACCAATCAACTATTAATAATTAATCTTTTTCACTTTCTGCTACTTTGGCATACGTTTTCAATTGTGCGATGACTTTCCCAAAAACGGTCTCTTGATCATAAAGACCATCTTCCCGCATTGCTCCCGCGTCTACACCCGTTAATAACTCAATTCCTTCTTCAATTGTTTTCACTGCATAAATATGAAACTCGCCTGCTTTAACAGCTTCAACAACTTCATTTTTCAACATTAAATTTTTCATATTTTGATGTGGAATTAATACACCTTGTTCCCCAGTAAGTCCTTTACTTTGACAAACTTTATAAAAACCTTCAATTTTTTCATTAACTCCGCCGATTGGTTGAATTTCACCTTTTTGATTTACAGAGCCAGTCACTGCTAGTCCTTGTTTAATTGGCAGTTTTGCCAAACTCGATAAAATCGCATACAACTCTGTACTCGATGCACTATCTCCATCTACACCACCGTATGATTGTTCAAAAGCTAGGTGGGCCGTTAATGCAAGCGGTTGGTTTTGGGCGAATCTTTCGCCTAAAAAACCCGTTAATATATAGACGCCTTTATTATGAATATTACCGCCCATTTTACTTTCTCTTTCAATATTAATAATGCCTTTTTGCCCGACAAATGTCGTTGCGGTAATGCGCGATGGTTTTCCAAAACTGTATTGCCCTAGATTATAAACGGCTAATCCATTCACTTGACCAACTTTCGCACCTTCCGTAGCAATTAAAATCGTTCCTTCTTCAATGCTTTCTTGAATTTTCTCTTCAAATAAACTAGAGCGATATTCCCTTTCTCTAATCGCTTGTCTAACATGTTCATCCGTAACGAGATTTGCATCCATCATCCTTGCCCATGTGCTCGCTTCATAAATAATTTCAACGAGTTGATTAAAACGCGTCGATAGCTTTTCTTGATGGCCCGCTAATCGAATACTATACTCGACAATTCTAGCGACAGCCGAACGATCGAAATGACATAATTGATGTGCTTTACAATGTGTATGAATAAAATTCGCCAAACTTGCTATATTTTCCGTATTAAAATCCATTTCAGTATCAAAATCAGCCCGAATTTTAAATAATTTATTGAAATCTTCATCATGATGATAAAGCAATTGATAAATTTCCATATTACCAATTAAAATCACTTTTACATTTAATGGGATTGGTTCAGGGCTAATCGAAGTTGTCGCCATCAATCCCGACTGTTCACCTAAATTTTCAATTTGTAATTTATCATTTAAAAGTGCTCTTTTTAATCCTTCCCAAGCAAAGTTTTTCGAAAAAATATCTTTCGCTTGAATAATTAAATACCCGCCATTCGCCTCATGTAAATAACCTGGTTTCACTTTCGTAAAATCAGTGCTCATCACACCCATACGATTTTCATACTCAACTTTTCCGATTAAATTATAATAAGTTGGATTATCTGCAATAATGACTGGTGCACCTTTTGTTTTCCGATGATCGACAACTAAATTCACTTCGTATTTCTTAAATATATTTTCCTGATGATTCCCTTGTAACATTTCACCAATCGATTGCATTTCCTCTTCTGATTCATCAGTTAAAAAACTATCGATATGATGAATAATATCGTCTTTCAATACTTCTAAATATTCCAAAACTTGCAGCGAGACTTTATATCGTTCCTTTAATTCATCTAAATGATAGCTAATGGCATGTAGCGCTACTTTTTGATTCAACTGATCAATACTCGTTTTTGTTTCTTTCTCAACTTTACGCAATTGATGGGTTGCATCAACAATTTTTTCCTGAAGCTGATTGGATTTTTGGTCAATTTCTTTCACTTGTTCTGCAGACAATGCGTGATATTGTTCTTCACTCATCGGTTCTCCTTCTATCATCGGAATTGTCATCATACCTGATGCAGTTTGACGGATGAGAAAACCATAAGTTAACGCAATTTCATTAATATTTTCATACATTTTCGTGCGTTCCTTTTTAAAAGCACGCATGATTTCTGCTTTTTCTTTTTGATAATTTTCTTCATTAAAAGCAAGTGGAATTTCTTGCTTTAAATTTTCGATTAACCGCTTTACATCTTGCTGAAATTTTCGTCCCAATCCTTTTGGCAGTTGAATTACTTTTGGCTTATAGATATTTTCAAAATTATGCACATAACACCAATCATATAAAATTGTTTTTTCCTTTGCGAATTCCCGAATGATTGAGTCCGTAAAAGACGTTTTTCCAGTTCCTGCAATCCCAGCGACATACAGATTATAACCGTCTTGATTGACATTCAAGCCGAATTTCATAACGCTTGTCCCGCGCTCTTGTCCCACAATCCCCGACAGTTCCGGCAAGTATTCTGTCGTTTCAAATTCAAATATGGATGCATCAATCGTATGTCGAAGTTTATCAGAAGATAAATAAGTACGTGCATAAATTGACTTCTGATTGCCCATGCTCATCACCGTCCTTATCATTTTCCTTCTATTCTTCTATACCCAATTGACGAAAAATCACGCTTCAAATATTCTTAACCCTGATCAAATCAATCTGTTCATCCTCTCCCATCCAAAAGGAATGTGCGCCAGTTTGTTCAAAACCTAATTTACGATAAAACTGGAGTGCTTGCTCATTTTTCTCCCAAACACCGAGCCAAACTTTCGTTTTCTTCTGCGCAGTCGCTCTTTCGATTGCCTTATCAAATAAAAGTTTTCCAAATCCTTTTCGCTGAAATGCTTTGCCTATGTATATTCGCTCAATTTCTAGCGTGTCGTCTCCCATTTCTTCAGACTGTGCCTCACCTATATTTATTTTCAAATAACCTGCAATTTGATTTTCTTCATATAAAAAATAAAATTCTGATTGGGGATTCGCTAGTTCCTTCAAAAGTTTTTCTGTTGTAAATGCCTCCTCCAAATAAACTTTCATATTTTCCGCTGTATTTTGTTCTTGAAATGTATCGTTAAATGTTTCAATACTGATTTTTTGTAGTAGGTGAATATCTTTTTCATAACATACTCGAATCATCCTATTATTTCCTCCCCGCTAAAAAACATAGAATCTTTACTATTATCCAATAATTTAATTGTAACATTTTATTTAACATTGTAGAATGATTAATTTTAACGCCAAAAAAGCAAGCTGATCGATTGTAACTGAATCAGATTGCTTTATATTCTTTCGCAAAAACTTCCTTAGATTGCCCGCTTATTAAAATGTAAAATAGCAAAAGTCACACATAAAATCATCAGCGCAATAATCGTAAGAAAAGGCTCACTATACGAAAAAGCTATATCATTTAAGAGTCTTTCGTTTATTTCATTAAATAGCATAAATGGATTCCATTTTGAATCGAAAAAAGTATTTAAGAAAATCAACACAATGAGGACAATGCCACTTAAACCTAAGCCGCCCATTGTTGAATTTGTAATGGTATTTCCCAAAAAGGTGATGAAAATAAATAATAAAGCGAAGAGGTAAATACCAAATAATGCAAGTGGTAATTGTTGAACGATAGACTGATCCCAATAATAAATTGTATATAAATAAGTGACGCCGATTGAAATAAGATACCCAATTGTCCACATCATCGTATGCGCTAAAAGTTTAGCAAGTATAACTGATTTTCTTTTTAATCCTTTTGCTAGAAAAATTGGCAAAGTTCCTTCCTGTAACTCTTTAGACATTGAGTTTGCCATCATAAGCAAAAATCCAATTAACCCGAGCTGTGGAACGTTTTTAAAGAATTGTAACCATGAATCGACCGCAGTCACTTCACCGAAGGCACTGCTAAATTCATCGCCCATCATATTTTCGATTAATACAGGTGTAATTTTAGCTGTGAAAGGATTCATAATGCCGAGCGCAATAAAAATCACAAAGAAAATGAGCCATCTATTCGTTAGAAAATATTGATCCCATTCTTTTTTGATAAATGATTTCATCGATTCGTCACCTCTTTTACAAATTGCTCTAAAGTTTCTTCTTGTGGCATAAACTTTTTGAGCGATGCATCCACTTCAATGATTCTTTGCATAAATGCTTGTTTGTTCATTTCATCTGAAAACTGAACAGTCCATCCTTCTTTTTCTTGCTCGATTTGAAATTCCTTAAAGTTTTCTAATGAAACTTCCGACATAAATTCCACATAAAATCGATCATTTGAGACTTTTCTTTTTAACGGTCCATCGAACTTAATTTCTCGGTCATGCAAAATAATCATTCGATTTGAGATCCGTTCTGCTTCCGATAAAATATGAGTTGAAAATAAAATGGCTGTTTCTTTTTTCGCTTCTTGTAAAATCTTTAAAATTTGTTCTCTCCCTTCAGGATCCAATGCTGAAGTTGGCTCATCACAAATCAGAAGTTTTGGTTTATGAAGAAGCGCCTGTGCAATGCCTAACCTTTGCTTCATACCTCTTGAGTATTGCTGAATTTTTTCAGGGCGGTTTTCAAGCCCAACGAGTTTTAACATCTCATCTACTCTCTCATCCGTTACATTCCCAGAAACTTTTTGGCACATTTTTAAATATTGCTTCGCCGTGTAAAATGCATAAAACTGCGGAACGTCTGGCAAATAACCAATATGTGCATTCGATGCAGTTTCGCCAAACTGCACTTTTTCATCCGCAACCGTTATATTGCCTTTGAAAGGTAAAAAACCTAAAATACATTTCATTAATGTCGTCTTTCCTGCACCATTTGCCCCTACAAATGCGATAATTTCTCGTTCTTCGATTGTTAAGCGAATATTTTCTAACACTGACTTCTTACCAAAAGCTTTACTCACATCATCAACTTTTAAAATCATGCGTCATCGCCCTTTCCAAACATAAAGTAAAGAATCGGTCCAATAAAACTAAGGAATAACGATATAATAATCCACATGACTTGATTGCCAAACTTATAATTTGGATGTTTAATAATATGCACAATCGCATAAATCGCTAAACCATATTGTAAAATAATAAGTGGAATTAAAAACGGTAAATATTCAACTAAAGTATCGAGGTTATTCATTTCAATCTCCTAACTTAAACTGTATTTTTTTCTGCAAATCTTTAAACCAATCTTTTTGTTCATACACTTTAAACATGGGATGTTTTAAAACTTGAAAAATCGATTCTCGAATCATCACATCTTTTCTTAACGGGGCAGCTCCTAAGTCCAATGTGTCAAACCATTCATCCAATAAAGTGAAATACGCGTCCCCTTTTAATTTAAATGGAAAGAGATGATTTGTCGCAACGTCGGTAAAATACGTCATATATTTTCTACATAACTGCTCATCGTTTTTAGTCGTTGCATACTGCCCGACCGCAAGATAGAATTGCAAACTTAAGTTTGGATGTAGTTGATCCACTTCAAATAAATCAATTAAACCATCGATTCGTTTAATCGTTTCTAATAATTGATGTTCTTCATCGGTCGTTAATTTCAAATAAAATGTACTACTGCCAATCATTGCAACGAGTTGCTGGTATATCATTGCTTGTAACACTTTTTTCGCTTCTTCTGTTTGACCAAGTGCTTCATAAGCTTGTGCTAAAATTAAATCTTCTGCCATAATCGGTTTGACATAATCCTTTGAACGTTCCAAAGCAATTTCTGGTTGTTGCATAAAAAGAGCTGTCGTTGAAATAATACTATTCGTCTGTCTTCGAATCCAAACATCATCCGTAATCATTTCCGCACGTTCCAACACTTCAATAATATAGGTAAATTGCTCTTTCGCATTCGAGGAGAACTCCGCATGATTTAAGAGTAAAATCGACATTTGCAATAAAAAATTATCATCGTCATAATATAATCGAATCATTTTTCTGACATCTTCAACTACTTCTTCATACGATTCTTTTGAGAACCTTTCTGCGTAATGTGTATACCATTTGCGAATTTCTTGTTTATCCATCGTTAGTTTTGCATCTAATAATTCATCAACCGTCATATTGAAAAACGCCGCGATCACTGGCAATAATGTAATATCCGGATAACTGACTGCTTTTTCCCACTTGGAAATCGTTGCTTTCGTCACATTTAAAAATGATGCCAATTGTTGCTGGGTCATATTACAGTTTGTTCTTTCACGTAAAATCACATGACCGATTTTAATCATCAAATCACCTCTATCTTTATTTTAAAGTTTCCATAGAGGTTATACAATCAACGGATACGAAACCTCCTTCAAGAAAAGTTGCTTGATTGGAAACAAAAGCTCTTCATATTATTAGAAATGCCCATACCTTGAACTTTCCTGACTTTACTGCCTACACTTTTTAATTGAATTTCTGCCGGCACTCAAAGCCATCGGTGTCAATCATGTGGTGCTTGTATTCAAATTTACAACAAGACCAATCGAAGAAGTCATTCAAGACTTAGCTGAACTTGTTATTCCACATTTCCTGGCTCATACCATTCATAAAGACTAATATAGTCAACCATCTAGAAACTAAATTTTCTAGATGGCTTTTTATTATATAAAAGAAAGTTTTCTCTCTTCCTATTATTGAGTTTTCCTATTTTATGGGTTATAGTTTTAATCAAAGTTGAATAATTATTCAATTCTAGTAATTAGTAAAAATCATAAATCGGTTTAATCGGGAGGATTTCGCATGACAAATGAAAATTGGGTACATATGGTAGATCACATAGGAAACTTTTTGGCACCAAGTATGGCAAAAGATCATCCGAACTTGCCTGTTGTAAAAGCGGAAGGCTGCTATTACTACGGTGCTGACGGTAAGAAATATTTGGACTTCACTTCTGGGATTGCTGTAGAAAATGTCGGTCATCGCCATCCGAAAGTAGTTGAAGCAATTAAAGATAGCGCTGATCATCTGATTCACGGACCTTCAGGTGTCATTATTTATGAATCAATTTTAAAACTTGCAGCAGAACTTCAAAAAGTTCTACCACCTAAACTAGATAATTTCTTCTTCGCAAACAGTGGAACAGAAGCAATTGAAGGGGCTTTAAAACTAGCAAAATATGTAACGAAAAGACCTTATGCCATCTCTTTCACTGGCTGTTTCCATGGTCGTTCAATCGGGGCTTTAAGTGTGACGACCTCTAAAAGTAAATATCGTAAACATATGCAACCATCTTGGCTTACATATCAATTACCATACGCTTTACCTGAAGACCTTCCACAAGGGGCAGATCCTGAAGTGTTCTTCCCTGAGAAATTAGAGCGTGATGCTGAAAAATTATTTAATCATCAAGTCGATCCTGAAGAAATCGCTTGTATGATTATTGAACCAGTGCTTGGAGAAGGTGGCTATATTATTCCACCGAAAGCTTGGCTGAAAAAATTACGTGAAATTTGTGATCGTCATGGTATTCTTCTTATTTTTGACGAAGTACAAACGGGATTCGGTCGTACGGGCAATTGGTTTGCCGCACAAACTTTTGATGTAGCACCAGATATTATGGCGATTGCTAAAGGAATTGCTGCGGGACTTCCTTTAAGTGCGACAGTTGCTTCCAAAGAACTGATGGACCAATGGCCACTCGGAAGTCATGGTACAACATTTGGTGGGAATCCAATTGCGTGTTCAGCGGCACTTGCTTCACTTGAAGTCATGCAAGATGAAAATTTATTAGAAAATGCAACAACGCTTGGAAATTATGCATTAACACAACTTGATGAGATGAAAAAACGCCATCCAATTATTAAAGATGCGCGTGGTGTTGGTTTAATGATTGGCATTGAACTTTGCGATCCAGCAACTGGGAAACCTGATGGTGATATGGTTATGAAAGTACTTGATAAATGTCTTGAAAAGGGTGTTTTATTTTACTTATGTGGAAATGTTGGAGAAGTGATTCGAATGATTCCTCCTTTAACAGTAACAAAAGAACAAATTGATGATGGATTGGCTGTGCTTGAAGAAGCGATTGCTGAATTAAGCTAAAGCGAGGGGGAAGCTTATGACAACGTTAAACAAAGGGGAAACAAAACAAAGCATGTGGAAATTCATCATTCCTTCTTTCATTGGGATTTTACTATTTTTAGTACCTATTAAAGTAAATGGTGAAATTACGATTGGTGTCGGTGTGCTCGCTTCAGCTTTACTCAATACATTTGATGCACAAATACCGTTATTTATTTTAATCATGCTCGGATTTACAATGATATTCACTTGCGTAACAGTCTTGTTGAAACCGAAATTCATTATGGACAAGCCATTTTTTAAATCAGTTTTTCTCGTGGGTCCATTTGGAATTATCACACGGATTCTTGGTTTTCTTGTTGGGTTCATGGCTTATTTTCAAGTCGGTCCTACATTTATTTCTTCGGGGAGTACGGGTGGCGTTGTGCTTTATGATTTAGCACCAGTGCTTCTTACATGGTTTCTATTTGCTGGGATTTTACTTCCACTACTTGTAGAGTTCGGCCTAATGGAGTTTGTTGGCGCGTTTTTACAAAAGGTTATGCGCCCAATCTTCACATTACCTGGACGTTCATCGATTGATACGATGGCTTCATGGATGGGTGCGGGAACTGTCGGGGTTCTCGTTACGATGAAACAGTATGATCAAGGTTATTATACAAAACGTGAAGCCGCAGTGATTGCGACTACTTTTTCAATCGCGTCGGTAGCTTTCTCCTTAGTCGTTGCACAAGTCATTGGAATTGGTCATTTATTCATCCCATTTTATTTAACGGTTTGTGCAGGTAGTATTGTTGCGGCGATTATTATGCCAAGAATTCCACCACTTTCAAGAAAAGCGGATACTTATCATGAAGCAGTTGGACAACAAATCGATGAAACGACGCCAGAAGGGATGTCTTCATTTGAATGGGGATGGAAACAAGCAATTGATAAAGCAAATACGTCGAAAAGCCCTAAGAGACTCATACAGGATGGGGTTGAAACTGTACTCGATATTTGGCTCGGCTTAATTCCACTTGTTATGAGTTTAGGCGCAATTGCACTGATTCTTGCGGAATTCACACCGATTTTCAATATCATTTCGGCGCCACTTGTCCCCTTATTAGAATGGATGCGTATACCTGAAGCAACTGGTGCTGCGCCAACGATGCTTGTTGGTTTTGCAGATATGTTTTTACCAGCTGTAATTGGCAGTGGACTTGAAAGTGAGTTAACGAAGTTTATCGTTGCTTCTCTTTCTTTAACACAACTTATTTATATGTCTGAAATTGGTATTTTAATTTTACGTTCAAATATTCCTGTGAATTTTTGGGAATTACTCATTATTTTTGTACAACGAACGGTGATTACATTACCAATTATTGTATTGATTGCACATTTTATTGTATTTCGCTAAAGAAGCTTGTTCGGAAAATCGCGTTTTATGATTTTCTGAACGGCTTTTTTTGTCTTCGCATATATTTTTCACCGATAACTTTTGCAAGTTCCTGCTTAAAACCGCAGCAAAAATAAAAAAGAGAGGTGGCGCTTGAAAGTCTTTATTAACTTTCAAACACCAAGCTCTCTTACTGTACGTCGCCTTCCCATGCAAGCATGCCGCCGACCATATTCGTTACGTCATAGCCTTGTTCTGCTAAAAAATTACACGCATTGCCACTACGACCGCCAGAACGGCAAACCATAATATAGCTTTTACTTTTATCAAGTTCATCTAAACGAGCAGGTACTTCGCCTAAAGCGATATGTTTTGCGCCTGGGATCATTCCTTCTGCAACTTCCTCATCTTCACGCACATCAATTAGATGAAGTGTTTCTCCTGCATTTACTTTCTCTAAAAGCTCTTCTGTTGTAATTTCTTTCATCATAAATCCCTCCAAATCATTAGAATCAAACATAGGAGGTTCGCGCCTCCATATGCCCCTACAGGTATATTAACGCAATGCTATAAAACATGTCAAAATGTATGCCTCAATGTTGTAAATCCAAGACAGTTTGTTGTAAACTCAGGCGCTTCTATTTACATCTCTTCTTCAAAATAAATCTTGTAAAACTTACGACCTGTTTCTTCATCTTCACCAGTTTCGATTAATTGGTCAACCGCCTCAATATCACGAACATTGACGACAATTTCAATATGCTCATCTAGTTTAATTTTTCGCTTATAACCTTTTTCTGCCTTTTCAATCGCACTTTCTGAAATAATTGTTTCATAAGGCTTTACGCGATTAATAATCACACTTTTCTTCACTTCATCAGCAGTTTCAAACACTTCTTCAATATAATCATCGACTTGAAATGACTCTTCATTTCTAAAGTAATCAAGTGTTTTATTCAATAAACTTAATTTCTCTGTATTTGTATATTCCTCTTCCTTTAAAATATACTTTTTCACTTCTTGTAAGGCTAAATCGGTTTTCTCATATTGTTCGTCTGCCACTTTTACTTTCAAAAAACGTTCTTGCCAATAAACAATTTCTTCTTGTCTACGCGTTCTTAGAAATACAGCTGGCGGTTCATCGGGACCCATATCGATAAGGATGGCGGCATTATTAATTTTCTTTACATTAATCCCGTCCACGCCATTTACAATCATTTTATTTTCTTCGCTTTTCACATCTAAAAACAATTCTTTTTCATCTATTTTTACAAGTGCGAGTACTTTTTTAGATTCATTCCCTACTAAACAATTGTCGAACAGCCCGACAAATAAACTACCATTTTTAATGTTCGGGTGGTTAGATACACTATGTAAATGAGTAGCAATATGTTTAGATTCCTCAAAAAAGTTCTGCTCATCTGCGAAAATCGCTTTAGCATACGTATAGATTTCATTCAATTCTAAATTGGTTTCATGGAAAAAATCATATTGTTGTTCAAACTTCACTTTACTAAAAGCGAGTTGAGCAAAAGCTGCTTCCAATAACACTTCCGGTTGAGAAAACACTTCATCTCCCAACACCAACTGTTCTTCAATTCCATGTACAATATAACTCGATAACTTACTTTCTGAAACTTCTAGCACGACCTTCACCTTTCTCTCATTCGTCACACTAGCTTATCATATTGTGCAAAGCTCTACAGCGTTTTATACCGCCGCATACGCACGTAAGACGATATTACTTAATTCTTTCTTTTCAATGCCCAATAGCCTAGCAAGTTGAATCGCTTTGTCATAATCCATTGCTTCAATCGCTTCTGCAATTTCAAGATAGATTGTCATTTCAGTTTGAACACCGCATAATGTTTCAATAATTTGAGTAGATACGGGTAATGTCGGATAAATATCAGCCCGTTTTCTTTGTAAAATTTGATCGATTAAAGAAAACATCCCAAGCATATAGTATTCATCGGCATTTCTTTTTTTACAATGCTTCGCAAGCATTTCACAAGTATTTGCGCGAACTAAAGAATGATTCACAAGTACTTTAAGTCGCCCTTTCATCCCTTGAAAGTCCTCTTGATAAACCGTTAAAAATTGTACCCATTTCTTAAGTTCTGTTAAACCAATCCGAACAATCGCTTGACGGACAGAGCTAATTTTTTCTAAAGATTGATAAGCGTATGTGTTCGTTTGTTTTAACACTTTAAAAGCCAAGGATACATCACGCATAACAACTCTCGCAATTTGATCTACACTTGTATTTTCGTTATTTAAGAGTCTCAGTAATTCAAAATAATGAAGCACGTCAGACGGTAACTTTCCATTTCTTACAACTTCTGGTTTCGAAAAATAATACCCTTGAAAAAGCTCATAACCCGACTTCTTAGCTTCTTCAAATTCGGCTTCCGTTTCAACTTTTTCCGCCAATAAAATGAGGTGTGGGTATGTCTTCTTCAACATTTCAATAGATTTCCGCTCTTCTCTTGTCGTAGATAAAAAATCTACTTTAATATATTCCACAACTTCAAACAAAATCGGAAAGCGATGATGTTGATTTTCCAATACAAAATCGTCCAACGCAATTTTAAAGCCATCTTCTTTTAATTGTTTTAACCTACCAACAATTTCTTCCGTCATTTGTACATCTTCTAGCACTTCAATGACGACTCGTTTTGGATCCAATGTATCGAAAATATTCGTCACCAGAAGACGTTCAGAAAAATTTATAAATGTTTTGCGAGCCGCGATTTGTTCGAATCCAGGCGATAAAAATGTATTAACGATTACTTTAATCGTTGCCACTTCAGGATTAATAGATGGAAAGCTGTTTTCCTGACTATGTCTATACAATAATTCAAATGCAAATAAATTCCCTTCCTTGTTTAAGATGGGCTGTCGCCCAACAAATAAATCTTCCATACCCACACCTCTTATTTTTTCCTCTTTGAAATTTACAATGATTGACGACTAACAAAACGAGTAATCCATTGTTCTGCCTGTTCTTTTGATTGTATCTCCCCATTTAACTGCTCAATCTCTAATTGCAATAAAACTTTTGAAAACATTGGCCCCGGTTGCATACCCAATACCATTAAATCTTCCCCAGTAAAATAATTACAAAGTTGTGATCGACGTTCTAAATAGATGATCATTTGTTCTTTATCTTCAAATAAACCAGAAGCTAATACAAAAATAATGGCTTCTGAAGAATACTTTTTCAATTCAGCGTGATAATCGCCTATATTTTGCTGATGATGCCATTCATCAAATGCCTGTAAATGAGTGATTTCCGTCAATAATTTCATATCCGATTTTGTTAATGCATACGTTCGTGCCATTTCTAAATTTTCTTGACAATAAAATGGGATTAAAAAGAAATTAAACCAACTCGGACATTCTTGATCGAATGCTTGATAATGCATAGCTAAGTTTTCAGCTATCTCTTTACTCCGTATTTCATGAACTGTTTCAATATTAAACTGATGCCAAAAATTCAATTCAAATAAACGCCCAATCATATTTGATGGAGTACCTTCGCTAAACAATTTCTTCAACTGATCGACAACACGTGTCGGTGTCAGCTCTCTCACTTGGTCAATAGAATTTAACGCTAGTTTTTCCGTTTGTTCATCCATCAAAAACTGAAATCTTTCTTCAAAACGAATCCCACGAAAAATACGAGTTGGATCTTCGATAAAACTCAAATTATGAAGGACTTTAATTGTCTTTTCTCGTAAATCTTCCTGTCCTCCAAACGGATCAATTAACTCTCCAAAAGATGCACCACTTAAACGAAGCGCCATCGCGTTAATAGTAAAATCTCGGCGATGTAAATCTTCATTCAAAGTCGAGCCTTCAACATCCGGTAAGGAAGCTGGGCGATCATAATATTCCAATCTAGACGATGTAATATCGATGACAATTCCAGACGGATGCGTCCATGTCGCCGTCCCAAAACTATCATGCTCAATGATTTCACCATCGTAATCCTCTTTTAATCCTCTTGCAAATAAAATCCCATTGCCTTCAACCACTAAATCGATATCATCATTCGATTTTTGCAACATAATATCCCGAACAATGCCACCAATTAAATAGACCGACTTTTTCATACGGTTTGCTGTTTGGCTAATTTGCTGCAACAAGGTAAAGACTTCTTTCGGCAATTGCTGCTCCATTGCATTTTGTAAATTTTTCTGCGTTTTGTCTATCTTTTCTATCGGCGTATTTGTTAAAAAATCATTATGTAACATCTCAATAATATTGGTACGCGTTACAATCCCAATAATTTTACCATCCTCAATCACTGGCAAGCGTCCGATATTATGCTCAATAATCAGTTTTTGAATTTCTTCCAATGTTGTTTCGGGATGAATCGTTATAATATTCGTTGTCATATAGGCTTTAACTGGCGCATGTCCTAAACCATGATGATTCCCTTTATCCAAATCTCTTCGTGTAATTAAACCGACTAACTGACCGTCTTTTATAATCGGATAACCCGAATGACCATATCGATACATCCGCTGTCCAGCTTCTTCAATAGTCGTTTCTGGCGATAATGACTTAACCGGTTTCGACATAATATCTCTCGCTGTAATGGCTGGTTCTAACATCGTCGGTAATTGACTCATTACATCATTTAAAACAACTGATCGATCTGCGTTTTTAACCATCGCTGAGCCTGCTTGTTTATGCCCGCCACCGCCAAACTTCTTTAATAATGGAAGCAGTGACACGCGATTTGAAGTTGCTCGCCCGACAATATGCACATGATTTTTCATTTTCACAACTGTAATCGCAACGTCTGCACCTTTAATCCCAAGTAATTTATGCGTTAATAATGAAAGACCCCCTTGAAATTTTTTCACTTCAAAACTACTCACAATAATTTCAAGTCCATCAATCTCGTGCATTTCCGATTCTGCCAATAAATTGTCCAATAAATCTTGCTGTTCTGGTTCCAAGGTTTGCGCTGAAAAACGTTGAACGATTGATAAATTCATACCCTTTTCCAGTAAATAACTGACAGTCTGCAAGTCACGTGTTGTCGTATTTTTATAAATAAAATTCCCTGTATCCGTATAAAGTCCGAGCCCAAAAAGTGTTGCCTCAAACTCAGATATTGCCAAGTTTTGTTCACGAATCTTTTCGATTAATAGCGTAACAGCCGCCCCGACAGGTTCAATGATCCCTTCTTGGTACTTCACATTATTTGGATGTTTTGGATGATGATCATAAACGATGATTTTATAGTTTTCCACATTAAAATCATCTGGTAATCGTCCGACTCTATTTAAGGAAGCAACATCTACTAAAATAATCGTTTCTACTTTTGACCAATCCACATGAATATCCCGTACAAAATCAAATGTATCTCTATAAATATTCAAAAACCGACTGACCCGATCATCTTGTCGATCTGAGATTACAAGTTGTGCGTCGGGATAAACTTTTTTCGCGGCAACCATCGATGCGAGTGCATCAAAATCCGTATTAACATGTGAAAGTATGATTTGCAATCCGAATCCCCCCGTTAAAATAATACCCATTCATTTCATCTACTGGTATTTTACCACAATGCGCCAAAAGACTCCCATTTCAGTCGCATCAAATTTCAACGATTCTTCAATTTATGAACACTTTACAATTACTGTTATAATGGATGTACTATTATGAAAGCAGGTGGAACTATGCAAAAACTCTTTTTTGAACATGCATGGGATAAAACAATCGGACAAATTGACCGGGACAAAATTACAACCCTATTTCAATCAATACAAACCGAAGAAGATATTCACTTTTTATTTTTATGGGAAGCACAAAATCATAGGGATGAACATTTAGTAACTGTGCTCATTCATAATCCAAGCGCTGAACCTCTCAAATTAACGCAAACACCGATTACTTATCAACAAGATTTTAAGACTGAAAAAACTGCTTTATTCACTTTACCAATTCAAGTTCCTGCCCAAACTTCTATGCCCTGGACTTTTATCTACACTGACCAGCAAACTGAACAAGTCCCGATTTATTTAATTACAAAAAAATAACAAAAAGGCAGTTCAGAAAGTCTGGGGGAGTGACTTTTCTGAACTGCCTTCTTTAACTGTAAATCTACTTAAATATTTCCGTTATAAAGAAGACCACCACGCATATCGATGATTTTCAAATGACTTTTGTTTTTAATGTAGATACTTTTATAACGTGGCTTACCATTTCCATCATTAAGTAAAACAATTCGTTTCCCTCGATTATCCTCAACTACTTGAGCTGAATAGCTACCCATATCAATCTTACTAGCCATCACACCATATTCCGCTAATCCCGAAATGCTATTTTTCGGTGCTTCTACTTTTGGAGCCTCTTGCTTCGGTGTTTCCGCTTTTGGTGTCTCTTGTTTTGGCGCTTCGACTTTCGGAACTTCCTGTTTCGGCGTTTCTACTTTTGGTGCTTCTTGCTTCGGCACTTCTACTTTTGGCGTGTCTTCTACTTTCGGCACTTCTTGCTTCGGTGCTTCCGGCGCTTCTACTACCTCATTTTTCTTTTCTTCAATGAGTTTTCCATCGAATACTAATCCGCCTTTAAAATCAATCATTTTTAAACGTTGCTGTTCTTTAATATAGATGCTTTTATACTGTGGTTGATCATTTTCATTCATGAATAAAATTACGCGCTTTCCACGGTTTTCCTCAACGATGCGCATTTTAAAATTCGCCACATCGATTTGATTCATTAGTGTGGAAAACTCGGGTAATTTTTCGATATCAGCATTTTCCATATCGTTTCCGTCTGCTAACTGTCCGATTTTCCCATTAAAAATTAATCCTTCATTGAAATCGACAACTTTCAGCTGTTCAGAGTGTTTCATATAAATACTTTTGTATTCTGGATGTCCCGCGTCATTTTTTAATAAAATGACTCTTTTATTTTCATCATCTTCTACAACTGTTGTATTTAACTCATCGAAATGAACAACTTCTGCTAATGTTTCATATTCTTCAAAACTATAAACTCCCGCAACCTCATTTTCAACTGGCATATGTTCAATAATTGGTGTGTCATATGCATATGGCGTTGCTTTAGCATTGACGACATAACCAATCCCCGCACTTGTAAATAAAATAACTCCTGCTGCTGTTAAAATCATTTTCTTCATGTTTTTTCTCTCCCTGTTTTTGATCTACTTTCAGTTTAAAACAGGGAGATGAGACGATGCTGTGAGTTAGATTAGAATTTGATGAGAATTTCTACATTCATTTATTAATATGGAAAACTATAGCTCTGTAGCTGCTTGCAACGCTAATTTGCTCAGTTCTTTCTCTTCAACACCTAATTGTTCAGCCAATCCAATAGCTGCATCATACGATCTTTCTTCGAGTAATGTTGCAATTTCAAGATAAGATGTCATTTCCGTTTTCTCACCACAAAGTGTTGCAATAATTTCTGCTGACACTGGAAGCATTGGAAACACTTCTTCTTTTTCTCTTTGTAAAATTAAATCCATTAAAGAGAACATCCCTAACATATAATATTCATCGACATTCGGTAATTGTTTATGTCGCGCAAGCAATTCACATAATTTTGCTCTAACTAATGCATGGTTCGTCAATACTTTAATTTGACCATTCAACTCACCAGCGTCTTCTTGATAGACAATTAAAAATTGAACCCATTTTTTTAAAGTGCCCAAACCAATTCTCATAATCGCTTGTTTTACAGAGCTAATCTTTTCCCTGGATTGATAAATATATGTATTTGTATGCTTTAATAATTTATAAGTGAGCGATACATCTTTCATAATCACATCTGCTATTTTTTTAAGGCTTGGATCTTTTTCATTTAATAAGTTCATTAGCTCAAAATAGAGTGGAAGTTCTGCTGGAAGCTTGGCGCTTTGAATAATATCTGGTTTTGCAAAAAAATAACCTTGAAAAAGTTCATAACCTACTTTTTTCGCTTCTTCAAATTGTTCAAGCGTTTCAATTTTTTCAGCAAGTAAAATTAAATGTGGATACATATTTTTTAATGCTTCAACAGCTGCTCTTTCTTCTCGTGTTGTCAATAAAAAATCTACTTTAATATAATCGATGAGATGGAAAAGTTCAGGAAATTCTTCAAATTGCTTCTCTAGTACAAAATCATCTAGCGCTAATTGAAAACCATCTTCTTTCAATTTTTTTAACCTTTCTAATAAAATCGGTGTCATTTGAACATCTTCTAATATCTCAATAACAACTTGTTTTGGGTTAAGCGTGTCAAAAATATTCGTCATTAGTAGTTGCTCTGAAAAGTTAATGAATGTTTTTTTAGCTGCAATTTGTTCAAATCCTGGCGATAAATAGGTATTCACAAGAACCTTAATCGTTGCAATTTCTGGATTAACGTCTGGAAAAGCATTTTGTTGACCTTCTCTATATAACAACTCAAATGAATAAAGGTCCCTGTCAGAATCCAAAATGGGTTGTCTCCCTACAAATAAATTTTCCATTTTACACGCTCCATATGAAAAAAGATTGCGATATCCCACACCCTTATATGCCGAACTGCAATCTTTTATAGTTATTTTATCGTGGATAAACTTCCCCACTGTTTCATTAATTCTACCATATATACGGCCCAATTCATCAATTGCATCGAAATGCCTATTTTAGCAATTGACCTCATTTCTCTTCAACTTCATCTTTACTTATATCGGCATCTTTTTAAAATAATGTGTACAATCCCACACTTTATTTTTTAAAATTCAACCGCTTGTAGTTTTCAATAAAAACTACTTCTTTTGCACCAAAACTTATCAATCCTATATGGGGATCAGTTTGACAATAATCCCAATAAAACGTAAATTCTTAATCGTTTAACACATAAATACTTTAATCGCTAAACTATTTAATTGGTGAACATTTAGGAGGAGGTATTTCAATGAATCTACAGGATTCTTTTATTCATTTCGAACGTTTATTTTGGCATTTATCTAGAAAAATGGAGAATGTTTGGAAAGAAGTTTACGCAAACACTTTCCCAGGCTCACAGTCGCGCATTATGTACTTACTGAAACAAGATGGTCCACAAAAAATGTCCGAGTTAGCCACAGCTTTACATATTACTGCGGGCGCTGTGACCACTGCTTCCGATATACTCATTCAAAATGGGTATTTAACAAGAATTAGAGATCAACAAGATCGAAGAGTTGTCCGTTTAGCATTAACCGAAAAAGGCGAAGTCACGCTAATTGCTTTACAAAATGAAGGACATAATATGATGAAAACTGTTTTTAAAGATCTTTCTAATGAGGATTTACAAAGATTATGTATGATTTTTGAAAAGGCTTCTTTAAACATTGACCATTTGGCACAACAAGGAGGAATCCTTGAAGATGAATCAAAGTAAAATGTTAAAACCGACTATTTTATCGATTGGAATGGCAACTGTTATGGCTGACGCAGCAATTTCTCCTGCACTTGGATTAATTGCACAAGCCTTTCCTGATGCAAGTCCAACGATGATTAAATTAATTTTAACTGCACCTTCTATCATGATTATTCCTTTTTCTTTTTTATCAAGTTATTTAACTTCAAAAGTTTCCAAACGAACGATTATTATGATTGGCTTAGTCATCTATTTAATTGGCGGGATTGGCCCTCAATTCGTTCCTAATATTGAAACGCTATTAATATTACGACTGATATTAGGTGCAGGGGTTGGACTTGTGATGCCGCTTTCTATGTCCTTAATTAATGATTATTTCACTGGAACGGAAAGAACAAAAATGATGGGCTTTAACTCTGCATTTAGCAATTTCGGTGGGATTGTCACAATGCTTTTTGCGGGATGGCTTGCCACTTTCGGTTGGCGTGTTCCTTTTAATGTTTACTTTTTAGGACTCATTATTTTCCTGCTCATTTTCTTCTTTTTACCGAAAGGAGAAGTCCAAATCCGTAAACAACAAGACAAAAAGACTAAACTTCCCCTTCGCGTTTATGGTTACGCGCTTGCAATGGGTGGAATTATGTTGGCTTATTATTCAATTGCGACAAACATTGCTCTCTACTTAGATCAAAATGATTTGGGCGGTGCAACTTTAGCCGGAACTGTTGTCTCTTTTACAACTGTGGGTGGGATGATTACAAGTTTATTACTCGTTCAACTTGAAGTTGCACTAAAAAAGTTTATCATTCCCGTTATGCTTTTCGGAATGGCTTTCGCTTTTCTTTTATTAACTTTTACGCATAATATCTTTTTTGTCATTATGGGCGTTTGTTTAATTGGATTGGGGCAAGGTGCGCTTTTCCCGACAATTATTTTAAAAGCACTTGATCAAGTACAACCTTTTCAAGCTGACCGTGTGATTGCTTGGACATCTAGTATGACGTTTTTAGGTCAATTTCTATCCCCTGTAGTGTTAGATGGTATCGCAAAAATCGCAAATGTTACGAATATTCGTTTTCAATATGGAGGACTTTCAGCTGTGATTATGGGCTTTGTTTTAATCAGCATAACAACGGCTTTAAAAAATCAAAAACGAGCGCTTTCTTTAGACTAGTCGATAATGGTTAAGTCTACTCGTAATCGGGTAAAGAACAAATAGAAGACGATACGAGGAGGGTTTAACATGCATGATGAAAACAAACATGACTTTGAAATCGACAAAACGAAAGAGCCTCGAAAAAAAGGAATTTCGAAAATGATTGATGAAGGCGGTCTTGGTGCAGAAACCTATTATGATATTAAAAAGGATGTCCCAAAAGAGCCACCGAAAAAAGTTTTTAAAGACGATGAAAACTAAAATCATAAGAGGCGTTTAGCAAGTTATTTTTCACGCTCGCTAAGTCGCCTCTCCTCTTTAAAATCCATCTACTGCGGAAAGAAGGGATACCATTGAAAAAAAGCTACTTCATCATCTCGCTGTTATTAATTGCCTCCTTTATCTTACCCGCTTGTACAAGTGAAAATCATAATCAAGACAAACCTAATACAAATGATGCAATCGAAAATGACAATGGTGAGGACAATGTGACAAGTGATGATACAACGGATCAGGAAGATGGCACAACCGAAGAAAATGATAGTGAGTCTGACAACGACGATGAAGAAAACGAGCCGCAACCGTTAGCACTCTTTGAATTATCTGATCTACTTATTGAGGCCATGAGTCAAGACGATTGGGAGACAGTTTCAGAGTTTGTCCATCCAAATGAAGGGCTACTTTTCTCACCTTATATTTATATTGATGAGGATGCCGTCATCATTGATCAAGAAGATGTCGCAAACCTTCCCAATTCGGATGAAATATTTACTTGGGGAGTCTATGATGGCAAAGGATCACCTATTGAATTAACGCCAGAAGATTATTTTGAAGAATTTTTGGAAATGACACCTTTTCTAGAACCTGACGAGGTATTAATTGATACGCCGCAAGATCGCGGCAATACAATCAATAACGTCACGGAAGTATTTCCAAATGCGCATATTGTTGAATACTATCATGCCGGCTCTGAGGAATATAGTGGCATTGACTGGTCCAGTGTATTGCTTGTCTTTTTAGAAGACGAAGACGGTACAAATCAACTCGTCGCCATTATCCGAGATATGTGGACTGTTTAAAATAAAAGCGTTCAGAAAGTGCCTATTTGGACTTCTGAACGCTTTTTTCATTAAACAGAAAGTGCAGTCATAAACCGCTGCTCCATCCCTATTTTAAAACGATCCAAGTTTTCCTTTAGTTTCTCCGTTGGTAATCCAACATTAATGCGGAAAAAATAGCGGGATGCTTCCCCGTACATCTCCCCACTATTAATATAAAAATCACAGTCATGAATTAAAAAATCATTAAATGTTTGATCGTCTATCGCTAATTCTTCATAATCAATCCACGCAAGAAAACTTGCTTCTTGTTTCATCACTTTAAATTTCGGACTTAAGCTCTCGAAAAAGTCAGTTACCAGATCTTGATTCGTCTCAATTACTTGTTTCATTTCTTCTAACCAATCCCGGCAATCATTATAAGCAGCTTCCGTTGCGACCATACCAAGTACATTAGCTCTTTCAATGCCTAACGCTAAGTTCGCGTCAATAAATTGTTGCCTTAAAATTGGATTTGAAATGAAAATATTCGAGCATTGAAGCCCAGCGATATTAAATGTTTTCGACGCTGCTGTACAAATAATACTTTGATCCTCGATACGCTTATCCACTGTCGGTAATACTCGGTGCGTATGCCCATCTAATATAATGTCTGCATGAATTTCATCACTTACAATGAGCAAGTCGTATGTTAATGCAATGTCGATGATTTTTTGAAGCTCAGCTTCCGTCCAAATTCTACCGCCTGGATTATGTGGACTACAAAGCATTAACATCTTCACATCTGGCTTTTCAGCAAGTGATGCTAAACTGTCAAAGTCAATTTCATAACGATTATTTTGCAGGAGTAATGCACATTCTTCAATGCGACGATTTTGCATACGAATCACATCATAAAATGGCGTGTAAACTGGCGACATCACAATAATACCATCATTTTCGTCTGTAAAAGCTTGGACACTTGTCGATAATGCAGGTACAATTCCTGGCGTTGTGATAATCCATTCTTTTTCAACTGTGTAATGATGCATTTCCTTAAAAAAGTTTTGCACGGACTGTAAATAACTATCCGTTGCATTTGAATAGCCAAGTACTTCCGTTGCTACATAATCTTGAATCGCTTGAATAATAGCAGGGCAAGTCGGAAAATCCATATCTGCCGTCGTCATTGGAATAACATCCGCTTTCGGACTTTCATTTAACGCATTCATTTTCAACCATTTACTTGAACCATTTCTTCTTCGATCATAATAAGAGCTAAAATCATACATCTTATCATTTCCCCCTTTGTTTTTTATCTCGTATACATTTTCAAATGTATGTTATCTGTCAAGTATACGCAATCACGAACGAGACCTCAATTCTAAATATTTCGTCAAGAAAAACAGGACATCAAAAGCGAAGGCTTAGATGTCCTGTTTTTTATATTTTGGGATTAACTTTCCATGACGATACGTTCAGATAATCCATCCCATGTAATCTTTTTATCCGAAATGAGTTTCAATAATTCAAATGGAATATAAACTGCTTCTTCTTCAGCAGCCGCTACATACATTCTTGTTCCAACTTTTACATTCTTAGCATTTTGCTTCATTGTAAATGAAAAGTCATTTCCAGAAACTGTAACATTCCCATTATTCTTTTCAACTGTAACACCTAGCAATTCCTGTAAATCTTCCACTGGAAACAATACTTCCCCTGTTTCGCTTTTCTTAATAAGTGGATATGCGAACTTCTCTTGCAATGACTTCGTTTCTTTTTCCAAATCAAGTCCTAATGCCGTTGCACCTGCTTTTGCAAAATCAGTATTATCATTAAAGCCTCTTAATAATTCAGCCGCTGGACCATATCCATAAACCCCAACATCTACTGCTGTATGTCCATAACCTGTCCATCCAATATTGCTTCGTTTGGCAATGACGATATTAAAGACATCACTTCCACTTGGAGAAGCTTTTTCTCCATCCGCTTTTTTCAATTGAGCAAGTTCTGCTTCTGATAAATCATTAACTCCTGCATACTCTTTCATAATGCTTTTGATTTCTTCATCAGATTTTGCTTTTTCTAACTTAGAGCCAATTTCATCTGCTGAAGCTGTTACATTTCTAAATGCATCAAAGTAGACTGCTGAAATATTATCTCTCCCAATTGTTAGCCCGCCTGTTTCATGGTCAGCAGTTGCAATGACAGATGTGTCACCAGATTGCTTCGCATATTCAACTGCTGCTTCAAAAGCTTCATCGAATTCCAATAATTCGCGAACCACACTATGAATATCATTGGCATGTCCCGCATGATCGATGCGTCCGGCTTCAAGCATTAAAACAAAACCTTCATCATTTTTCTCTAAGATTTCAAGCGCTTTAGCTAATTGTTCTTTTAAACGAGGTACACTATCTTCACGGTCAAGCTCATATGGAACATGAGAATTTGAAAGTAAGGCAAGTAATTTATCACCTTGTGCGTTTTTTAATGTTTCTTGATCATTGGCAATCGCATATCCTTTTTCTTCAAATTCCTCAACTAAATTTCTACCATCTTCACGTTTCGCACGACCAAAATTAGCTTCATTTTTATCTGAAACAAAATGATATTCACCGCCACCAATTAAAACATCGACATCTGATTCTAAAAATTGACTTGCAATTGCATTTTCATTGCCACGGCTACGAACATGCGTCGCGTAAACTGCTGGTGTTGCATGCGTCAATCTTGCTGTAGAAATAATACCTGTACTTTTTCCTTCTGCTTTTGCCGCTTCAATAACAGAAGCAACTGGCTTGGCTACCTTCTCATTTGTCACTGAAATTGCACCATTATATGTTTTATTGCCTGTCGCAAAGGCAGTGCCTGATGCTGCAGAATCCGTAATGACACCTGATGATTTCCCATCATAACTGGGTGCCGCGTACGTACTATTTGTACCAACTAAATAACTGTCCATATGAAGTTGAGCCATATTTTCATATTTTTGCGCGTATAATCTTGATAATGTCACTTGTGATGGTCCCATTCCATCACCGATTAAGACGATTAGATTTTTAGACTTCTTTCCATCCGCGTTTGCTAAGACGGATTTTTTGTCCATTGAAAAACTAAACAATGAAAACACTAATAAACAGGATGTAATTAAAAGTAAAGCTTTCTTTCCCCACTTCATACACTGAACCCCTCCATATCTATATTCAACTTTATCTTACAAAACGAATATGAAGGAGGTATTAATAGACTGTAAATCTTATGTAATGTTTCGATTATAGTCGTTCAACTATTTAATAGGTAAAATTAGGCTATCTAGAAATTCCAAGTAAAATCTCTAGATAGCCTCAATAAGCTTATTTATTTTTTGAGTGTTGTTGAATAAAATCAATTGTTTCTTGCAAACTTTCTTTCGCTTCATCTAACTGATAGTTAAATTGGTATTCATGTGGAATTTCTTTATCCACTTCATCAAAAAATAAAGATTCGACGGGGATATTAAATGATTTTAGTTTTTCCTCAAATGCCATTCCTTGCTCTTGAAATGAAAAAGCATTCCCATCCGTAATATAAGTTGGCGGAAATTGCTCCGTTATATAATCTTTAACGGAAGCTTGTTTAATTTCATCACTGTCTTGCCAATCTTTTGTTCCGATAAATGCACGTGCGACTGTGTTCACAAAAAATTTCATAAAACGATCATCGCTTCGCACATTAGACATTTGCTGAATATCTACCGGACCACTATAAGAGATAAACGCACGTAATGCCTCAACAGGAACGACTTGCTCAATTGCCATTTCATCGGCATATGCTTTATTTGTTTGTAAAGCTACAAACTGTGCTGCAATTTGTGCGCCTGCTGAGTCCCCGCCAAAAAGAACTGATGAAAATTCTAGCATAGGAAACTCATCTTGGTGTTGCTCTAAATATGATAAGCATCTTCTAGTTGCTTTATTTGCCCAGGGTATTGTGATTTTGGTGCTTTTTCATAATTAATCGCAACGACTGCGATTTGATTTTCAGCTGCAATATATGTCGCAAATTCTTCTACGCCTTCTTTATTTCCCCCGACAAAACCACCACCATGAACCCAAAATAAAATAGGTCGAGCCTCATCTACTTCTTTTGGATGGTAAATATCCAATATGTTTTCAGCGTAACTCGATTCATAAGTTACATCTTTTATCTTATTCGTCCGCGCAACCGCTTCTTCATAAGACGCTTCATCCATAATAGTTACGGGCTGATCAAACATTCTTTGAATAATGAACACGCCAGGCTTTACTGATACTTTAAACGTAATGACAATACCCACTGCTAAAATAACAAGTACACTTACAAATCCAATCAGTATTTTCCCTATTTTTTTCACCATGTTAAAACCCCTCTGCATTTTATTTTAAAGCTTTAAATATTCTTTTGTCAGGACATCTTTAATCGTTCCGGTACTATACAAAGATTTTTTTGTTTTCGTTGTCGCAATCCTAAATGTTTGATGAATACTTTCATCTGTAAAATGCATGTAGATTGGCATATCGGGAAAAATCTCGGATAATTCTACGCCTTCCATTAAATCCATATAATCTTCATCCAAGCAAATAAAAATCTGTGTGAATTTATAATGATGGTTTGCAATTGCTGATTCCAATGAATCTTTTTCTATATTGAAAGGAATTTTTTCGATATTCCCGCAAACCTCTCGCTCCATAAATTCATCTAAAATTGTAATTGTAAACTGACCGTCTTTTTTATTTTTTTGAAAGCTTTTTTCAGCTTCTGAAATGATTTGTTTTCCAAATGAATCATGTCCAACAACAAGCAGATGAACATCATTTCCATGTTGAAATACAGCTTGATGTTTTTTCCAAAAGCGCTTTGCTACTTCTTCATAAACATTTATCACCTTTATGGGAGCTGGTATCAAATTAACCGTTTTTAAAAATGAGATTAACTCGGCTTTAT
Organism: uncultured Sporosarcina sp.; assembly: GCA_947644645.1. GTDB lineage: Bacteria > Bacillota > Bacilli > Bacillales_A > Planococcaceae > Sporosarcina. The sequence continues at coordinate 42,428 of CANSAF010000013.1, forward strand.
AATGGTGCTCTTCAATATGAATGATTAACTTTTTAAATATCCTTTGCACAGTTAAGTCTTGAAAAAACTGCTCGAGTTTCAATAATATGTATAAGTTATTTTGATCATTTTCATAAAATATAGAAACGGATTTTGCTTTTGTAATTCCACATACTTTAAAAATATGTTCATCATTTAAGGGTGCTTGAATGACAAGTACTTTCATCGTTTCTAACATATTTTGCGTTTCAGGTAAAAATTGTTCATCTACAACAACAACTCGTTCATTACGACCACGTAAATCGTGAATGAGATGCTGACTTTTTTCATTATAACCCAAAATAACATGATGATTGCCGATCGATTGTACAAAAAATAAAGCAATTTTCTTTTCCAAAGTGCGATAAATGGCGATAAAAATCGTTGAAATCGTATAAGATGCCGCGGCCCAACGCGCAATTTCAAGGAGTAATGGATAGCGAACAGGACTCGACCCATCTTGTGTAAAAACATCTGCTAAATCTAATAAGTATAAACGAAAAGTAAAATATAATGCATTCGATATAGAATGATCATCAATTGAATAATGATAAAACCCGTAAAACCCCGCTATAAAAGCGAGTAAAAATAAAAATAGATGCAATGCATAGCGCAATGTGTAAAATAATACGATTGGAAAGAGCAATAAATAGATACATAATATCATTTGAATGGTATGATCCATCGACATATCTTTTGGTATAAAATAAATAAAAGATAACACCGTAAGACTTATCGCTAAATAATACAACAAAAGGATCCATTTAATCGTTCCCACTTTAGCGCGCAATCTCATCATCCTTCCCAGCTTACTTACATCCAATTGTATGATAAATCTGGAAAGTTGAAAAGGATTTTAGAGAATATAAAATCCCCCCATCAACGATGAGAGGATCTATCAATACTATTTTTATTTATTAGTTAGATGGGGGAGGAATTACATCATTCCTGGCATTCCGCCCATGCCACCCATATCAGGCATTGCTGGTGCGTCTTCTTTGATGTTTGCGACTACTGCTTCAGTCGTTAAGAACATTGCTGCAACAGATGCTGCGTTTTGAAGTGCTGAACGTGTTACTTTTGTTGGGTCAACAATTCCTGCATCCATCATGTTTACCCACTCGCCTTCTGATGCGTCAAAACCGATACCGATTTCTTCGCGTTTCAGACGGTCTACAACGATTGAGCCTTCCAGTCCAGCGTTGTTTGCGATTTGACGAACTGGCTCTTCAAGTGCACGTAGAACGATGTTAATACCTGTTGCTACGTCTCCTGTTACGTCTTCCGTTAATGCTGCAACTTTATTATAAACGTTTACAAGTGCCGTACCACCACCTGAAACAATTCCTTCTTCAACTGCTGCACGTGTTGAGTTTAAAGCATCTTCAATACGAAGTTTACGCTCTTTTAATTCAGTTTCAGTTGCTGCACCTACTTTAACAACTGCAACACCGCCTGCTAATTTTGCAAGACGTTCTTGAAGCTTCTCTTTATCAAACTCTGAAGTCGACTCTTCTAATTGCATACGAATTTGGTTTACGCGACCTTCGATACGCGCCGGATCTCCAGCACCTTCAACGATTGTTGTATGGTCTTTCGTTACAACAACTTTCGCCGCTGTACCAAGCTGTACCATTTGTGTTTCTTTTAGATCTAATCCTAGATCCTCTGTAATCACTTCACCGCCTGTTAAAATTGCGATGTCTTCAAGCATTGCTTTACGACGATCACCAAATCCTGGTGCTTTTACTGCTACAGCGTTAAATGTACCGCGAAGCTTGTTTACAACAAGTGTTGCAAGTGCTTCTCCTTCAACGTCTTCAGCAATTAATAAAATTGGTCTACCTTGTTGAACAACTTGTTCAAGAACTGGTAAGATTTCTTGGATATTTGTAATCTTTTTATCCGTAATTAAAATATATGGATTGTCTAAAACAGCTTCCATCTTATCTGTATCTGTCGCCATATATGCTGATGCATAACCACGGTCAAACTCCATACCTTCAACGACTTCTAATTCTGTTTCAAAGCCTTTAGATTCTTCAATTGTAATGACGCCGTCGTTTCCAACACGCTCCATTGCATCCGCAATCAATTGCCCTACTTCTTCATTACCTGAAGAAATTGCTGCAACTTGTGCGATCGATTCTTTTTCTTCGATTGGTTTAGAAATAACTGTTAGCTCTTGAACTGCTACCGCTACAGCTTGTTCGATTCCTTTACGGATTCCAACTGGATTTGCACCCGCTGTTACGTTTTTCAATCCTTCACTGATCATCGCTTGTGCCAAAACAGTTGCTGTAGTTGTTCCGTCTCCAGCAATTTCGTTTGTTTTAGAAGCAACTTCAGAAACAAGTTTTGCACCCATATCTTCAAATTTATCTTCAAGCTCGATTTCGCGAGCAATCGTTACACCATCATTTGTAATTAACGGAGAACCAAATGCTTTTTCAAGTACAACGTTACGCCCTTTTGGTCCAAGCGTTACTTTTACTGTATTTGCTAATGTATCTACACCACGTTGCATAGCGCTACGTGCATCTTCATTAAATTTAATTTCTTTAGCCATTTTAATCTATTCCCTCCTGAGTTTTACGTATTGCCACTTAATTCTATTAGCCGATAATCGCTAAAACATCACTTTCACGTAGAATTAAATATTCATTACCTTCATATTTTACATCAGTGCCGGAATACTTTGAGAAGATAATCCGATCGCCTTCTTTAACTTCTAAGTCGATGCGCTGGCCATTCTCTAGTACACGTCCTGTACCTACAGCGACAACTTTACCTTCCTGTGGTTTCTCTTTAGCAGAATCAGGTAGTACAATTCCGCTTGACGTTTTTTCTTCAGCTTCAACTAATTCAATTACGATACGGTCACCTAATGGTTTCAACAAGTGAAACAACCTCCTCAAAATGATTTAATTCTTTTTAGCACTCAATCATCATGAGTGCTAACACAATTATTATCATAATCAATATCACAGAATTTTGCAAGCAATGTACTTCATTTCTCTTTTTTGCTTATCTGCTATAAAAACGATAAAATAACGGAAGTTGTATCGAAATTGATTTAAGTTGATTACTCATTTCTTATCATGAAAGGATGTCACCCTTTGAAAAATTGGAAACTTTATCTTTATCTTATTTTAACTTATATCGTCATGCATATAAGTAGCATCTTTGTTTCAGACGCCTTCTTCGGATATTTTGGCAAAGATATTCCACTTTCTATTATCGAAACACCGTTTGAAGAGTTAACGAATGAAACAGATCGAACGCTTATTAAAGAAGCAAGATATCATAGTGCCGCTTGGGCTTTATTTATTACAAATTTAATCGCGGCGATTATTTTTTATTTATTAATCTTCCGGAAAAAGAATTTCTTTAAAGTATTTGAAGGGAAACCTGCATCACTTAAACATACGATTATTTGGGGAGTGCTAGCCTTTTTTATGGCTTTAATCGGACAAATGCTAGCAGGAATCATTGAAATGACATTGTTCGGCATTGAAGCGGGATCAGATAATACCGCAATGCTTTCCGATATCGCAAAAACAGCGCCCATTATTATCATTTCGATGGTCATTTTCGCGCCATTACTAGAAGAAATGATTTTCAGACGCGTGCTTTTCGGTGGACTATATACGAAAACGAATTTTTGGATTGCGGCAATCATTAGTGCACTCGTTTTCGCTGTTGTGCATAATGAACTTGAGCATACACTCGTTTATATGGCACCAGCACTTGCCTTCTCCTTCGTTTACTATAAAACGAAAAGATTACTCGCACCAATTATCGGCCATTTATTAATGAATGGTTTTGTCGTCATTATCCAATTAAACTACGACAAAATTATAGAACTTCAAAAGCTTCAACAAACCTTTATTATATTTTTCAAGTAAAAAAGAGGCTGTCCCAAAGTCGTTTGGGACGCCTCTTTATTCGTTTAGCTCATCAATTTGTCTTTGTTGTTCCGCCTTTAAATATTTTCGATAACCAAATCGAGAAATGATAATGCTCACTTCATATAAAAGAAAGAGCGGAACCGTTACAAACAAATGTGAAAATAAGTCTGGTGGTGTAATAAATGCTGCAATAACAAATAATGCAAAATAAGCATACTTACGAATTTGTACTAATTTCGTTGGATTTAAAATCCCAAGCCTCGTTAAAAACAATAAAACGATGGGCAGTTGAAAAACAATTGCAAATGGAATCGTCAACTGAAATAAGAAATTAAAGTATTCATTAATCCCAATCGTTTGAACGATGCCCAAATCCATCGATAAATTCATCATAAATCGCATAACATAAGGCAGTAATACCATATATGCAAATGCAATTCCGCCGATTGAAAGTAAAAAAGCAAATGGGATATAACTCAAAGTCACTTGTCTCTCTCGTTCATGCAAACCTGGCGTGATAAACGCCCATAATTGATACATCAACAATGGCGAGATGAGAATGATTGCAATAAAAATAATCACCTTTAAATAAATCATTACTGGATCGATTACATTAAAGGCGTTCAATGTAATATTTTCGGCTTCTCCATCTACTTGGAGAAAATTAATCAATGGCTTCGCAAGGAAAAAACTTCCTACAATCGCCGCTATAAAAAAGCCTGCGATTACCATTAACCTGCTTCTTAGCTCATCTATATGTTCAATAATCGTTAAATTTTTCTCAGTCATCGGACAAACATCCTAACTTACTTCGCTTCGTCTTTCTTTTCCTCTACTTTTTTTGTAGAATCGTCATCATCGGCAAGTCCTTTTGTTGCGTTTTTAAATTCACGCAATGAAGAACCGAAAGCTTTTCCGATTTCCGGTAATTTCTTTGGACCGAAAACAAGTAACGCAATAATTGCGATAATGATTAAACTCATTGGACCCGGCATATTCGGACACCTCCCTATTCATACACTCTATCTTACACGAATTTTGCCAATTTAGCTATCTACAAGCCATCACATATGTGACGCTTTTTCATCGTTTTTTGTGAAATAAATTAACGTTTGTAATTCTACTGACAAATCTATCGTATGGACACGAACAGAATCTGGTGCTGCTAAACGGACTGGTGTGAAATTTAAAATTCCTTTCACGCCAACTTGAGCCAAATCATTTGTCACTTCTTGTGCTACTTTTGAAGGGACTGTTAAAATGACTAAATCAATCCCGTATTCTGCGATTTTTTCTTTTAATACATCTGGATGATAAACTGGAATGCCACTAATCATCTTGCCCTCTGCCGTTCCCTTTGGATCAAAAGCGAGAACAATTCTCGTATTATGGTTTTTATGAAAATTATACTTTAAAAAAGCACTTCCAAGATTTCCAACACCGACTAAAGCAACATCTGTTTCTTCCCCTTCATCAAGCGCTTTTCGAAAGAATTCTACTAAGTACCGGACATCATAGCCATAACCTTTCCGTCCCAACGCACCAAAATGCGAGAAATCTCTTCTAATCGTTGCAGCATCAATCTTCATCGCTTCACTTAATTCACTAGAAGAAATTCTTTCCTTGTTAGCGTTTGCAAAGTTTTGTAAAAATCTATAATAAAGTGGTAATCTTTTTGAAGTTGCTTGTGGTATTTTGGGTGTTTCTTCAATCATTTTTTTCCTCCTAGACGTACTATTCACCAAGTCTATCCTACAGTATAGAAGAATCCTTGTAAAGTTCACGTCAATCATTGCACCAAGTCCCGCATTCGATTAAACTTGAAATGAATAGAGGTGTAGTAAATGATTACTTTACAAGTAAATGGCTTAACAAAATCCTTTTCAGGTATAAATATAATCGAAAATATTCAATTAGAAGTAAAATCTCGGGATCGCATTGCACTGGTCGGACGAAATGGTGCTGGTAAATCTACATTGCTTAAAATCATTGCTGGCGAAATGAGTGCAGACAAAGGCGATATTATCATTCCAAAAGAAACACGAATTGGATATCTTGCACAACATACTGGCATCGATTCTTCCTTAACAATTTGGGAAGAAATGATGACTGTTTTTGAACCACTAAAAAAACTCGAAACACGGATTCGATTACTTGAACAATCAATGGCAGACCCGGACATTTATAGCAATCAAGATGAATTTACTCGAGTCACCAATGAATACGATGCCCTTCAAACAGAGTTTAAAAATGCAAAGGGTTATCAATACGAATCGGATACCCGCTCCGTTTTACATGGGATGCGCTTTTTCCAAGAAGACTTTGAAAGATATGTAAACACTTTATCTGGTGGACAGAAAACACGGTTAGCCCTTGCAAAAATGCTTTTAAGTAAACCTGATTTACTAATTTTGGACGAGCCTACAAACCATCTGGACATTGAAACATTAAGTTGGCTTGAAAAATATCTGGTCGGTTATGAAGGTGCTTTATTAGTCGTTTCACATGACCGTTATTTTCTCGATGAAATCGTAACAATTGTTTATGAAATTTCCCGCATGAAAATGACAAAATATCATGGTAACTACAGTGCTTATCTAGATGAAAAAGCAAAGAATTACGATCGTGATTTAAAATCATATGAAAAAGAAATGAGCGAAAAAGCAAAACTCGAAGACTTTATCCAACGGAATATCGCACGCGCTTCTACATCTAAAATGGCGCAAAGCAGAAGGAAATTGCTCGAAAGAACGGAATGGATGACCGCACCAGATGGCGATGAAAAATCCGCCAGTTTTACTTTTCCAATCGGGCGTCAAAGTGGGAATGATGTATTAGCAATTGAAGACCTTGCCATTGGTTATGAAGATATTTCCATTTCAAAACACTTAAACATGCATGCTTATCGCGGAGAACGCATCGCAATTATTGGTCCTAACGGCGTTGGAAAATCTACATTGCTGAAAACAATCGTACAAAAACAAAAAGCGCTTGCTGGAGAAATTCGTTACGGCACAAATGTCCAATTCGGCTACTACGATCAAGAACAAGCCGTGCTAACAGGTACGAATACTGTTTTAGAAGAGTTATGGCGTGAATGGCCTACGATGAACGAAAAAGATATTCGAGGCGTGCTAGGACGATTCCTATTTTCGGGTGATGATGTCAGCAAACAAGTCTCTACATTATCCGGTGGAGAAAAAGCGCGACTAGCACTTGCGAAACTTATGTTAGAACAGTCGAATACATTGATTTTAGATGAACCGACAAACCATTTGGATTTAGATAGTAAAGAAATTCTAGAAAACGCATTAGACGATTTTCCAGGTACAATCCTTTTCGTTTCACATGACCGCTATTTTATTAATCGGATCGCAACGAAAGTAATCGATATTAGTGAAACAGGTGCTGTCGAATACTTAGGGGATTATGATTACTTTGTTGAGAAAAAGCAAGAACTCGCGGAAATTCAAGCTGAAAAGGAACTTACAGAAAAGAAAACAATCCCTCAAAATGAAAATACAAAAGAGGCTTTAAAGAGAGAAGAAAAAAGACAACATCGAAGAATCACACGTGCGATTGATGAAGCTGAACAAACAATCGCAACACTCGATGAGAAAATTTTCGCATTCGAACATGAACTCTCAAATCCCAACTATGCAGATGACCATGTGAAATTGATGGAACTCCAAGCAGAAATTGATGCATTACAAGAAGAACATGATACAATCGCAGAAAAATGGCTTGAACTACAAGAGCAGTTGGAAGAACTTTCATAAGTAATTGCTTTTGTTTTAAGTTAAAAAAGATTGTCCGAAAACTTAAATGTCGACTTTCGGACAATCTTTTTTTGAAGATATCTATATCATTTTCTTCGACCAATCCAATGATTTCACCTTAAATTGTAACCTATTGTCGAATTAACACTTTTCCGTCTTTTTATTTCCACAATCTTACCCACATATAAAATGCTGATATTATCTACAATCAACAGACTTATTAACATTATACACAAGTTAACATCATGTTATCCACAAAGTTATACAAGTTGACCTGTTAACGAAACAATATTCGAAATACTTACTCACATCTTATCCACAATCTGTGCATAAGTACGAATGTTCCTCTTGACAAATAAGTTGTAAGAAAAATTAAAAGCGCGAAAGTTGTCTATTTCATACAACTCTCGCGCTTTCTTATTTATTCCACGAAGTAAGTTCCATTCCAGGTCTCCCATTCATCGCTAATGTACTTCGAACCCCATGATTATACATCGACGTACCTGCTGCGGCAATCATTGCTGCATTATCTGTACAAAGAGAAATAGGTGGGACATAAAATGGAATATTTAAAGCTGAAAAAGTTTCAGTTAGTGAAGCACGTAGTTGTTTATTCGCAGCTACGCCTCCCGCTGCAATCACTTGTTTAACTTTAAATTGTTCCGCTGCTCTTTTTGTTTTTACCGTTAACACATCCACAACACTCTCTTGGAAGCCTGCCGCAACATGTGCTGGATTGACACTTTCACCTTTTTGATCAAGATTATGCTTATAATTAATCACTGCTGATTTTAATCCGCTAAAGCTAAAATCATATGAATCCGCTTCTAACCAAGCGCGAGGAAATTCGATTGCCGTCTCACTTTCACTCGCCAAGCGGTCTATTTCAGGTCCTCCCGGATAAGGTAGATTCAATACACGTGCAACCTTATCATAAGCTTCCCCTGCTGCATCGTCACGTGTTTCTCCAATTACTTCAAATGAACCATGCTCTTTCATAAGTACCAATTCAGTATGGCCGCCCGAAACGATTAATGCTAACAGAGGAAATTCCATTTCCTGTACAAGTTGATTGGCATACACATGTCCTGCAATATGATGTACACCGATCAGTGGCAATTGATGTGCAAATGCAAATGCCTTCGCTGCATTAATCCCGACTAAAAGTGCGCCTACAAGACCTGGACCTTCTGTAACAGCTACTGCATCTAAATCTCCCGGCAGCAAATTAGCTTGTTCTAGTGCTTCATCAATAACAATTGTAATCTGTTCCACATGATGCCTTGAAGCAATTTCAGGAACAACGCCACCAAATCTTTTTTGACTTTCAATTTGAGATGCGACTACATTTGAGACAATCTCAGTGCCGTTTTTAATAACCGAAGCCGCTGTTTCATCACAACTCGTTTCAATTCCTAATATATATTGATCTTTATTCATGACAATTCCACCCACATTACGAGCGCATCTTCACGATCGTCCGTATAATAATTTTTCCTAATTCCACCGTCTTGAAACCCTAACTTACGATACATATTTTGCGCCACTTCATTACTGACACGGACTTCTAATGTCATTAATTTTACTTCAAGCTCTTCGCATAGCTCAATTGCCTTCCGTAAAATTTGTTCACCAATACCAAAACCTCTATGCTTTTTTAAAACAGCAATATTGGTAATATGACATTCATCTAATACAATCCACATCCCACAATGCCCTATAACTTGCTCATCAATCGTTGCAACTATATAATGCGCATAATTATTTCCAGTCATTTCATGTTCAAAAATTTCTTCCGTCCAAGGCGTTGCAAAAGATTCTGTTTCAATTTGCACGACTGAAGGGATATCATCTCTCGTCATCAAACGATAATTTACAACTTGTTCCATTACTTGTCCCTCTGTGCTTTCAACCAATTGGCTTCCGCTTCGGCAATTCTACGATATTCAGGAACGAAATGATGAACTTCCTCTTTTGTTTCCATCTGTTCAGCCACATAAATTAATGAAGAAGCCCTTGGTAAATTAAATTGAACGGGTGCAATCACTGCTCGTTCTTCTAACATTTCTTTAATCATTTCCTCATATAATGCTACATCTGTCCCAATAAATAAGATAGGTTCTTCAACTTTTCTAAGATTTTCTAATAAATCTTCAATTAAAATATGTTGATCTTCCATTTTTTCAGTAACAATCCCATTTTTCATTTCAAAAAGACCCGCATATACATGGTTTCTCCGCGCATCAATTAACGGACAAACTAAACCATTAAAGAACAATCCATTCATTGCTAATGCTTTTAAACTCGATACACCAACTAGCGGCTTCTTTAATGTCCATGCCAATGTTTTGGCGATCGTAACACCAATTCTGACGCCGGTATACGAACCAGGACCTTCTGCCACTGCAATAACATCAATATCAGCTGGCGTTAAGTTTACACGCTTAAAAGCTTCTTCTATTGCCGGCATCGCACGCAATGAATGATTAATTTTTGCTGAAGTGTTTTCTTCAGTGATTACTTTTCCATCTTCTACAATTGCAATGGAAAGTGGTATATTCGCTGTATCAATCCCTAACCAAATCATATTTGTAACTCCCTACATATTTTTTCAAATCTTTCACCCTTTGGAATAAGCGTGATTAATCGCTCATGCTCTCCCTCACGAGTGATTTTTATTTCCAAGCGTTCTTTTGGTAAATCCTCTTCAATTAGATGTGCCCACTCCACAACCGTAATTGCATCACCATAAAAAATCTCTTCCCAACCAAGATCCTCATCACTACCTTCGAGTCTATACACATCTAAATGATTCAATGCATAATGTCCTTCATATTGCTTCATAATTGTAAATGTCGGACTACTGACAACTCGATGAATCCCTAGTTCCTTCGCTAAAGCCTGTGTAAACGTTGTTTTACCTGCCCCTAAATCTCCCTCTAATGTAATTACATCTGGCGGCATTAAATAGGGTACTAATTGTTTTGCAAATACTTTTGTATCATCAAGGCTATAAACTTTAAATGCCCTCTGCATGATCTTCATCCCTCCATCATTGTAAAAATATATCAAGATTAATTTCAATCCAATCAATGAGAAGAATAATCTTCAATTCTTTATTCATTAACTTATTTTTAAAAGCCTATCCTATCATCATACAACTAAAATTCAAAAATATCATTATTCACCACATTAGCAATGGAGGTAGATATTTGCTGTTGAATGAATATTTTTATAGAAAAAAACCGATTTCGGTAGATTCCGAAATCGGTTGTAAGTTTTAATTTAATGGCGGTCCCGACGGGAATCGAACCCGCGATCTCCTGCGTGACAGGCAGGCATGTTAACCGCTACACCACGGGACCATATATGTAAATTACTAAAAGTATAAGAGATTGGCAACGTCCTACTCTTGCAGGGGCTAACCCCAACTACCATCGGCGCTGAAGA
>CANSAF010000014.1 GCA_947644645.1 uncultured Sporosarcina sp.
GACATTTCACGCAATAAAACGTTCATGAAAGAACCTTTTGTAATTTCTTCCCATCTGCTTTGAGCGGTTTGCCCAATGATAATTTGTGTCACACTGTATTCATGTGCAACTTCTTTAATGACTTTTGCGGAAGGACGCTTTTCGTTATCGCGAATAATAAATTCTTCGACATCGAATTCTTCAGCGAGCGCTTTCCAACGTTCCACATACTCTGACTTTTCCGCATCGAATTTATCGAAAGGCAGTGGATCGACTGTTAAAATGTATAGTGGACAGTCCATGATTGTTGCCATTTTGTGTCCCCGTCTAATGAGACGTTCACCATTTGGACCGTAGTAGACACAAACGAGAATGCACTCGTCCATACGACTTTTTGCCGTGCCCATATTGGTATTCACCTCTGAATTTTTTAGTATTTTTAAATCTTTGAATGAAAACTAAGTTAGTATATATGATATTCATACAAAAAACAACCATATGGGGAAACTTCATGGAAAGATTAAATTTATGTCTAAGATTGTTCATTTGAAAAACGGGTAAAGATAGATAGCAATTAAAAAAATAGAATTTCGATGCGGAATGTTTTGAAGTGCGAGCATGACAAATTTAGTGTATAATTTCTAATGTAATTAACATGTGTCCTCAGCACTCTATTCGATGTATAACTCTAATCCTATCCATATCACATATAACATAAAGGATTCACTTTACATACTGGGCATTCACTGTCTTTAAACCATCGCTCATATTGAAGAAATCGTGCATAAATTCACTTGTTTAAATATTCATTATACAAAGTTCTCTATGGCATTTTATTATGCCGTTTATTGTCACGTGAGTCAAGTAATCCTCTATTTATAATTCATATTTTAGGAAGCCAGTTTACGGAGATAAAATTTTAAATTGTTTTGATTGGAGGCTTAAATTTGTTAACCATTACACTAGCGATTTTTATCCCCTTTTTAGCAGCATTATTTGTCCCATCTATTTATAAATGGAAGCCGGATAAAATAGGCTGGTTTATTTTAATCATTCCACTTGTTTTATTTATAAGTCTTGTTCGTTTTATTCCCCGTGTTGCGGGTGGGGAAACAATCAGTCACACATTTGATTGGATTCCTTCAGCGAATATATATTTTACGACTTATTTAGATGGTTTAAGTTTGATCTTTGGTTTGTTAATTACTGGAGTGGGTAGCTTAGTCATTTTGTACTCCATTTATTATTTAACAGCCCGAGAATCGCTTAGCCATTTTTATGTTTATTTATTGATGTTTATGGGTGCTATGCTTGGAGTCGTATTTTCCGATAATATGATGGTCTTATATGTATTTTGGGAATTAACGAGTATCTCCTCGTTTTTATTAATTGCATTTTGGTATCACAGAAAACAATCTCGTTACGGTGCGCAAAAGTCGATGCTGATTACAGTTTCTGGTGGCGTAGCGATGTTGGCTGGTTTTATTATGTTATATGCGATGACAGGTTCATTTAGCATTCGGGAAAATATCGCAATGATTGGTGAATTTACAAATCATGCATTATTTGTCCCGGCTATGATCTTAGTGTTATTAGGCGCATTTACAAAGTCGGCTCAATTTCCGTTCCATATTTGGTTACCGGATGCGATGGAAGCACCAACACCAGTTAGTGCTTATTTACACTCCGCGACGATGGTGAAGGCTGGAATTTACTTAGTTGCTCGTTTTACTGGGATTTTCGGTGGCGATGCAGTTTGGTTTTATACGGTAAGTATTGTCGGTATTTTTACACTGTTTTGGGGATCCTTTAATGCTGTTCGTCAAACAGACTTAAAGGCGCTTCTCGCTTACTCAACCATTAGTCAGCTCGGTCTTGTCATGAGTTTATTTGGTCTTGGGTCAGCTGCTTTGCACGAAGGATATAGCGACCAATCAGTATTATATGCACAAGCAACTTTTGCAGCATTATTTCATTTGATTAACCATTCCACTTTTAAAGGTGCATTATTTATGGTTGTTGGAATTGTTGATTTAAACGCAGGAACGCGGGATGTGCGTAGGCTAGGCGGCTTAATGGCACTGATGCCCGTTACTTTTACCATTGCTTTAATTGGTAGTTTTTCAATGGCAGGTTTACCGCCGTTTAACGGTTTCTTGAGTAAAGAAATGTTTTTTGAGGCAATGCTTACCGTTCGTCATTTGGAATTCTTTTCAATCGGAAGTTGGGGAATTCTTTTCCCGATACTTGCATGGGTAGGAAGTATCTTTACTTTTGTTTACAGCATGATTATCGTTTTCCAAACATTCTTTGGGGCACATCAACCTGAGCGATTGGATCGTGAAGCGCATGAAGCACCGATGGGTATGCTCATTGCACCGTCTATTTTAGGTTTATTGGTCGTAGCTGTGTTCTTTTTCCCGAATGTGGTTGGCGATTATTTACTACGTCCGGCAATGTCAGCAATTTATCCATCTTTACCGAATATTGCTGGAGCGATGAAATCCATTAAAATTTGGCATGGACCGAATTTGGCTTTATGGATGACTGTTGGCGTAGTTGTCATCGGATTTCTCTTGTATGCGTCACTTAAATATTGGCGCTCAATGTACAAAGTTGGCCCGTTCCGTTGGGGATTAGACAGTGTTTATAACGGGGCGCTTAGTATGATGGAAAGAAGTTCTACGGTATTAACCAATCGATATATGACAGGATATTTACGTCATTACCTTATCTATATTTTTGGGATTTTTCTTATTTTAACGGCAGGGACACTTGTACTTGTTGGTGGCGTGCCATTTGACTTTTCTAATGATTCGTCAATTACCGTCAATGAATACATTCTTGTGTTTGGCATGATGGTCGCAGGTGTTTTAATGATTTTTGTGAGTTCTCGCGTAACGGCTATTTTATTGAACGGGGTATTAGGCTATTCAATTGCTTTGTTCTTTGTTATTTTCCGTGCGCCAGATTTAGCACTTACACAAATTGTGATTGAAACTGTGACAACAGCCTTGTTTTTACTTTGCTTCTACTTCTTGCCAGAAGTGAAAAAAGAACGCGTGAAACGTCCGGCTAAAATTGTTAATTTACTAATTGCGATTTCGGTTGGGACACTTGTGACGGTTATTGCACTTGCGGTTCAAGGAAGTAATATGTTTGATTCGATTTCAATTTACTTTGAAAATGCATATGAATTAACAGGTGGAAAAAATATTGTAAATACGATATTAGGTGATTTCCGCGCATTCGATACGATGCTAGAAGTCGTTGTATTATTTATCGCGGGAATTGGTGTGTATACATTAGTCAAACTAAAATCGAGGAAGGAGGGACGAGACGTTGAAGATTAATGATGTGATTTTACGGACGATAACGAAGTTGGTTGTGTTCATTATTTTGACATTCGGTGTCGAGTTATTTTTGGCAGGTCATAATGATCCAGGCGGCGGATTTATCGGCGGACTCGTCCTGTCTTCCGCACTTGTGTTATTATTTCTCGTTTACGATATTGAAACCGTTCAAAAAGGGATTCCGGTAGACTTTAAGAAAGTAGCAGCGGTTGGTGTGCTATTTGCAGTTGGAACTGGTTTGGGTGCCGTTGCATTCGGTGCAGAATTTTTAACACAAACATTTGAAGTTTTTCATTTACCAGTTTTCGGGGACACAGAATTAGCGACCGTTTTACTTTTTGAAGTCGGTGTCGCTTTAACGGTTGTTGGGACCGTTGTAACAATTATTTTAAGTATTAGTGAGGATGTGTAGCGATGGAAACGTTAATTACGATACTTGCAGGGGTACTAGTAACGGTTGCCGTCTATTTGCTGCTCTCCCGTAGTATCATTCGAATTATATTAGGCTCTGCGGTGCTATCCCATGCTGTTCATTTATTGCTTATGGTAATGGGTGGATTAAAAAAGGGAAGTGTGCCGCTACTCGGAGAAGTATCTGATCGATATACGGATGCATTACCACAAGCGCTTATTTTAACAGCGATTGTCATCAGTTTTGCGGTTACAGCATTTTTACTCGTTCTTGCCTACCGAACTTATCAAGAAACGGGTTCAGACGACCTCAGGGAAATGCGAGGGTTTACAGATGAATAATATGATTGTGATGCCAATGATCATTCCATTATTAACAGGTATTATTCTTGTTTTTTTCCGTTCGTATATTAAAGTGCAGCGTGTGTTAAGTTTTCTTGCATTAGTTGCGACGGCAGGTGTCAGTGTTTATCTTTTGAATAAAATTCAAACGGATGGCATCTTACGCTTAGATTTTGGGGGGTGGCGACCGCCTTATGGAATTTTATTTGTAGCAGATTCTTTTTCGGTTTTACTCGTGTTAACGACGGCGATTGTCTCTGCAATTGTGTTGTTATATGCATTTTCTTCCATTGGTTTTAAACGTGAAAATATGTTCTTTTATCCTTTCGCATTATTGCTTGTTGCAGGGGTAAATGGTTCTTTTTTAACGGGAGACTTATTTAATCTATTTGTTTGTTTCGAAGTGATGTTACTCGCTTCTTACGTTTTAATTACACTGGGTGGAAAAAAGGTTCAACTCGTTGAATCGATTAAATATGTGGCGATAAATGTACTCTCTTCCTGGTTCTTCTTATTAGGAATTGCGTATTTGTACGGAACTGTAGGTACGCTGAATATGGCACATTTATCGGCACGTGTTGCGGAAGTGGGGCAAGGCCCACTATTAACGGTTATTAGTATTTTGTTTTTAATCGTCTTTAGTTTGAAATCTGGTTTACTGCTCTACTTCTGGTTACCAGGTTCTTATAGTGCACCACCGACGGCGATTGCTGCCTTATTTGGTGCGCTTTTAACAAAAGTCGGGATTTATGCGATGTTCCGAATGTTTACGTTAATTTTTTACCATGAACCATCGATTACACATACGATGATTGGTGTTATGGCGGCTTTAACTTTAATCGGTGGAAGTCTTGGGGCTATTGCTTACAAAGATATTCGACAAATTGTATCCTATAATGTCATTATTACAGTCGGTTTTATTCTTGTAGGATTAGCCGTTTCAACGGAAGTTGGGTTTCAAGGCGCTATTTTTTACCTTGTTCACGATATGTTGATCAAGGCATTGCTCTTTTTATTGGCAGGAACGATGATTTATTTAACAGGAAAAACGCGTATTGAAGAGATGAGTGGATTGATTGGAAACTATCCACTGCTCGGGTGGTTATTCTTTTTAACAACATTATCGCTTGCGGGAATCCCGCCTTTAAGTGGTTTTCTTGGGAAGTTGTATATTGGACAAGGTGCGGTTGAGG
The DNA here is from genome assembly GCA_947644645.1 of uncultured Sporosarcina sp. Classification (GTDB taxonomy): domain Bacteria; phylum Bacillota; class Bacilli; order Bacillales_A; family Planococcaceae; genus Sporosarcina. Next base: position 5,279 of record CANSAF010000014.1, read on the forward strand.
CAGGCTCTTATGGCTTATTAGCATTGGCATTTATATCGGGAATGCTCGTCCTTTACTCGCTCCTTCGAATTTTTATGAATACATTTTGGGGAGAAACAATTATTAGTGAAGAGGAAGAAGTGCCGCTGAAAAAAAGCTTATTACTTCCTTGTGTGCTACTTGGTATTGCGACGATTGCGCTTGGGATTGGTGCAGAAAGTCTGTTAGTTTATGTAGAAGATGCGGCATACACACTAATGAATCCCGAAGTTTATGTAGACGCGGTATTAGGTAATCGGAAGTAAGAAAGCTGAGGTGAGCGATTCATGCGGGCCCAATTATTGCTAAATGTAATGATTGCATTTTTATGGATGTTACTCATCGATGAAGATGAGTTGAAATTTACAACCTTTTTCGCCGGTTTTCTCGTTGGAATAGGAATCATATTTATGCTCCATCGATTTTTCGGCACACAATTTTATTTGAAGCGGCTTTTTGCTTGCTTTAAATTATTATTTATCTTCAATTCAGAGTTGGTTCAATCAAGTATTCTTGTTTTAAGACAAATTTTAAGCCCGAAGTTAAAAATTCAACCAGGCATTTTCAGATATGAAACAGTACTTGAAAGCGATTTGGAAATTACGATGATTTCGCTCTTATTAACACTGACGCCAGGTTCGGTAGTTATGGAAGTCATGCCCGAAGGAAATGTTTTATATGTCCATGCGATGGATGTTGAAAATGAACGCGATGCAATTTTAAATCAATTAAAAAACTTTGAGAAAGCAATTATGGAGGTGACTCGTTCATGATCAATATGATGTTAACAACTTCTCTTGTGTTAATTGCGATTGCAATTGGCATAGCTGTCATACGAATTGTGCTCGGTCCGTCACTTCCAGACCGCGTATTGGCACTTGATGTAATTGGCGTCAATTTAATCGCTTCAATTGCGGTTATTTCAGTGTTGATGAATACGAAAGCATTTTTGGAGGTTATTCTTATCTTGGGGATTCTATCCTTTATCGGTACAATTGCTTATTCAAAATTTATTTTGAGGGGGGTTGTCGTTGAACGTAAGCGCGATCGGTGAGTTTATAGGTGCATTATTCATATTGACAGGTGGCGTGATGAGTGTTGTAAGTGTGTTTGGCTTGATTCGATTACCGGATGTTTATACAAGGTCACATGCCGCAACAAAAAGTTCAACGCTTGCCGTTTTATTAACATTATTAGGTGCTTTTATTTACTTTTGGGCAACCGCACATTTTATAAGTGTACGATTACTGCTCGGAATCTTCTTCGTTTTTTTAACAGCACCTGTTGCGGGACATTTATTAGTTCGTTCCGCGTATCGGACGAAAGTGAAGTTGGCAGATATTTCAGGGACAGACGATTTATACGAAGTATTGCATGGCGATCAGAAGAAAGAAAACGAGTCTTAAGGGCTCGTTTTTTTATTGTTATTTTTTTAGATGGAAGGAATTCGACGTGAAATATTGAATAAGTTTAAGGAGGGAGAAAAAGGGGGGATTTTGTGAAACGTTGGATGAAAGTATTATTATCGATTGTTGGTGCGATTGGCGTTTTACTGATAGGTGCATTTATTTTTCTGAATATGTATATCGGCAAATCAAAACCGGTCATTTCAGGTGAAGTTGGCGTATCGATTTTAGACGATGAAGTGATTGTAACGAGAGATGGGGCAGGGTTACCGCATATTGAAGCAGAGTCGGATGCAGATTTATACCGAGCGCAAGGGTATATACAAGCACAGGATAGGCTGTTTCAAATGGATTTATCAAGACGTCAGGCGAGTGGACGACTTGCTGAAGTTGTAGGAGAAGCGGCAATTGATACGGACAAACATTTTCGTACATTTAGTTTAAGAGCGGCTGCTGAAGCTTCTTATGATGGGTATAGCGATGAGGCAAAAGAAGTCCTTCGGTTGTTTGCGGAAGGCGTTAATGCGTACCGTGAAGAAGCGATTGACAAAGGGAAGCTTCCCTATGAATTTAAAGTGTTAGGTTACACGCCAGAACCTTGGTCAGAGATTGATTCATTAACGATTGGGAAATTTATGGCGTATGATTTAGGTGGAAATTGGGATACTTTAGCCGTTCGACATTGGGCATTAAACCATTTGGACGAGGAAAAAGCGAAAGAATTATTTATCGAATATCCTGAAGACGCGCGTTCAATTATTGAAGCGAATCTTCAAACGCCAGTTCAAGTAGCTGGTCAATTTGATGCGGATTTACTTCCACACGAGTTTAACGGAAGTAATAACTGGGTCGTTTCTGGGGATAAAACTAAAAGTGGATTTCCTTTATTGGCAGATGATCCACATTTAGGATTAAGTACACCGTCTATTTGGTATCAAATGCATTTAAAGTCACCAGAACAAAATGTCGGCGGTGTCATTTTTGCGGGCGTACCAGGAATTATTTTAGGACATAATGAAGACATTGCGTGGGGTGTAACGAATGTTGGACCCGACGTACAAGATTTATATATTGAACAGCCGAATCCCGATGATCCGACACAGTTTTTGTATGACGGCGAGTGGGAAAAAGCGGAAGTTCGCGATGAAACGATTTCTGTAAAAGGCCAGGAAGATATTCCGTTTGAGGTCATTGTGACACGTCACGGACCGATTGTTTCGGATATTGTTTTTAAAGAAGAAGTACCAGATGCGATGTTTTCAATGCAGTGGACAGCGCTTGAACCAACTTTAGAATTAGAAGCAGTCATGCAAATGAACAAAGCGAACGACTGGGAAAGTTTTGAAAAAGCATTAGAAAATTTCCATGCACCCGCTCAAAACTTTGTGTTTGCATCACCAGATGGCACGATTGCTTATAAAGCAAATGGACGCATTCCACTTCGGAAACTTGGGGACGGCCAATTACCAGTACCAGGGGATTCCTCCGAATACGGTTGGGAAGGTTATATTCCTTATGACGAATTACCACGTGTTGTCAATCCAGATGAAGGGTTTATCGCAACGGCGAATAATGAAGTCGTTGGTGCAGAATATCCCTATCATATTACGAAATTTTGGGCACAACCTTATCGTTATGAACGCATTGCAGAAGTATTGGAATCAGGCGATCAATTTACAGCGGAAGATATGATGGCTTTACAATTGGATGTGAAAAACTTATACGCAGCTGAATTTTTGCCGTCATTAATAGAGTCAGTGCGTGCAAAAGATGTGGATGGAAAATATGAAGAGGCATTGGAAATCTTGGCGGCATGGAATCAGTTCGATGATGTCGATGAAGCTGCACCGTTAATATTCCATAAGTTGATGAAAGAGTTGCCGCTTATTTTGTTTGAAGCTGAAATGCCAACTGATGTTTATGCGATGATGCCCGGAAAAGGTCAAATTACGGATCAATTATTAAGAGTTGGTTTTGCGGGAGAATCTAGCGCATGGCTTGATGAATACGGCGGTGTTGATGAATGGGTATTCGATGCATTTGAGCAATCAATGGCGAAAACGACTGAAGAATTTGGCAAGAACTTGTCGAAGTGGCGTTGGGGAGATTTCCATCAAGTCGTATTCCCACATCCTTTGTCTAGCGCTTCATCTGTATTGGCTAAATTTTTAGATCCGAAAAAACAAGAATTAGGTGGCTCGAATATTACGGTTCAAGCTGCTGCATTTAAAGAAGATGGCACTGTGAATCACGGCGCGCCGTGGCGATTCGTTGCCGACTTAGAAGATTTATCAACAACTTATCAAATCGTTGGACCAGGCATAAGTGGTCATATGAAATCGAAATGGTTTCATAGTGCTGCAGAAGAATGGGTTCAAGGAAATTTCTATGAATCAGTGCTAATTGGAGAAGTTGAAAATGGGAAAGTTTTAAAATTAACTGCGGAGTAATTTTCATTAAAAGGTGCATGGGACGGTATATAGCTACGTCTTGTGCACCTTTTTCGATTTAATAGTTTTTCGTTGAGTGCTAGCGTTCACTGTTGCGATACTAGTTCACAATGTTTGATTTCCCTTCCATTTCGACCAGTCGTTGTTTCCGCATGAAGTAGTGATTGATAAATGGCTTCTTCAGTTGCTTCGACGACAGCTTGAAATAATTGATTCATCATCGGGTGATCATCCCTTAAAAGTGCATGATTTTCCGTTAAAGTAGTAGATTGATGTGGAATTGTATAGCCATTTGAAAAAGCTATAATGATATCGCCGCTCCCGTTATGTACAGTTGTTCCTGTTCGTCCAAGTCCAATTGCTGCACGTTTTGCAAAACGTTCTAACTGTCGTTCATTTACCGGGGCATTTGTACCGACAATAATGATAACAGAGCCATCTGGTTTTTCTACATCTGCTTGAACGGGGAGTTGTGCTTCGTATTGTGCGTAACCATTTTGTTGTAGCCAGTCATTGATCTTGCATTCAGAGGCTTTCCCGAAGTTCGTTAAGGTTAATACGCCGATTGTAAACTCGTGATTTTGATTTGTAACGATTCGTGAAGAAGAGCCAATTCCACCTTTCATCTCATAGCAAATCATTCCTTTACCAGCTCCAACGGCTCCTTGTTTCATAGGTCCAGTTTTTGCTTTACCAATGGCTTCAATTGCATGATGTGGGCCTACGCGCATTTCCCGCATTGAATTCAAATAACTATCATTACATTCTCCAACAACAATATTTAAAGAGCTTGTTGAGTCGCCAATCATCGGATTTTGTTCAAGCATATACATTAAGGTTCCTTGTAAAACTTGTGCGACACTAAATGTATTGGTTAACATAATAGGAGATTCCACCAAACCAAGTTCATCTACTTGAATAAGTCCGACTGATTTCCCGAAGCCATTTAATACGAAACTCGCAGCGGGCACTTTTTCTTCGAATAAATTTCCGCCATGTGGCAGAACTGCTGTAATGCCTGTACAAACAACATTTCCTTCACCAATATCTTCTTCAAGGGTGAGATGCCCAACTTGAACACCGGGAATATCTGTAATAGCATTCCATTGTCCTTTTTTCATTTCATCATTCCTCTCGATGAAATTATACGTCAAAACAACTACCATAGTAAGTTTAATCTAAATATTCATTAACTGACATTCAAATTTCCGTTTGATTATCCTTGTCATTATATTCTAAAATGCATATACTAAATACATAATCAAATCATCATTTGAATGAGGTGGAAAAATAGATGAAAGAAGTATGTGAAATTACAGTTGTTCATGAAGAAGTTGTTGAACAAGTGAAAAATGAATTACCGAATTTAAATAAAACAGCCCAAATTTTTAAAGCGCTTGCCGATGAAACACGTTTGAAAATTGCTTATGCATTAACTTTAGAAAAAGAAATGTGTGTTTGTGATGTTGCGGCAGTGATTGATTCATCTGTGGCAACGGCGTCTCACCATTTACGTTATTTACGCGATCATGCGCTTGCTGAGTCAACTAAAAAAGGCAGAATGGTCTATTATGCACTTGCTGACGATCATGTTCATCAGTTGGTAACGATTGCGCAAACTCATGCAACGGAGGAAGAATGCCAATGACGGCTACGACGCGGTCTGAATATCGTTTGGAAAATTTGTCATGTGCAAGTTGTGCAGCGAAATTTGAAAAAAATGTGCAAGCGTTACCGAATGTGACTGAAGCAAAAGTAAATTTTGGCGCTTCGAAATTGTCTGTTGTAGGCGATGTCACGACTGCTCAAATTAATCAGGCGGGTGCGTTTGATGGAATTACCGTTGCAGAGGAAAAAAATAGCCGATTGGAAAAGCCGATTCCATTTTATAAAAGAAAAGAAAATATCGTCACCGTTTTATCATTGGTTTTCTTAGTCATTGGTGCAATTTTATCTTTTATGCATGATGAAACGTATCCACCGGCAATTGTGTTTTTCGCAATCTCCATTGCAATTGGCGGGGCGAGTATGTTTAAAACAGGCATTCAAAATTTAATTCGTTTAGATTTTGATATGAAGACATTAATGACAATCGCGATTATTGGTGCGGTCATTATTGGTGAATGGCGAGAAGGTGCAGTCATTGTCTTTTTATTCGCGGTTAGTGAAGCACTCGAAGCGTATTCGATGAATAAAGCAAGGCAGTCGATTCAATCTTTAATGGATATTGCGCCCTCTTCCGCGACGGTAAGACGTGCAGGAGAATTATTGACGATTCCAACAGAAGAAATTTTACGTGGCGATGTTTTACTCGTTAGACCAGGTGAAAAAATTGCGATGGACGGTACTGTGAAGAAAGGTTCGTCGACGATTAACCAAGCTGCGATTACAGGAGAATCAGTTCCTGTATTAAAAGAACATGGGGATGAAGTTTTTGCAGGTACACTTAATGAAGAAGGTGGGCTTGAAATTGAAGTGACGAAACTCGTGCAAGATACGGCTTTAGCTAAAATTATTCATCTTGTGGAAGAAGCACAGGCAGAAAAAGCACCTTCACAAAAATTCGTTGATCGCTTTGCGAGATATTATACGCCAGCTATTATGGTCATTGCGCTTTTAATCGCAGTTGTCCCGCCACTTTTAGGGGCTGACTGGAATACTTGGGTTTACCAGGGACTCGCAGTACTTGTTGTCGGTTGTCCTTGTGCGCTCGTTGTCTCTACGCCAGTTGCGATTGTAACGGCAATCGGGAATGCGGCAAGACATGGCGTGCTCATTAAAGGTGGTATTCACTTAGAAGAAACCGGTCGTTTAAATGCAATCGCGTTTGATAAAACGGGAACATTGACGAAAGGTTATCCAGAAGTAAGTGATTTTGTCATTGAAAATTCAACAGAAAAGCAAGCGCTCCTTCGTGCAGTGAGTGCGGTTGAATCTTTATCACAACATCCATTAGCCCGTGCGATTGTAAATTATGCCACGGCTGAAGGAGTGGGGCATGCAGATGTGACGGATTTTCAGTCGGTCACAGGAAAAGGCGCATATGGAAATGTAGAAGGTGATCAATTTAAAATTGGTTCAATTAGTTGGATTGACTCTTTTACAAAAATGCCTGAAGAAGCTATTGAAATGGCAACTGCTTTACAGCGTGAAGGAAAATCAGTTATGGCCATTATGAAAAATAATGTCTATGCAGGGTTGATTGCGGTAGCGGATCCAATTCGCGAAGAGAGCCAGGCGCTCTTAGGTAAATTAAAAGAAATCGGCATTCGTCATACAGTAATGTTAACGGGAGATCATGAACAGACGGGCAAGGCGATTGGTAAAGCACTGGATATGACTGATGTACGCGCTGGATTAATGCCGGAAGATAAATTACATGTGATTAAGGAATTACAAGAGAAGTACGGCCGCGTTGCAATGGTGGGGGATGGAGTTAACGATGCGCCAGCACTTGCAGAGGCATCCGTTGGTATTGCGATGGGTGGGGCAGGAACAGATGCAGCACTTGAAACAGCCGATATTGCCCTCATGGCAGATGATCTAGAAAAATTACCTTATACAATTACATTGAGTAGAAAAACATTGCGTATTATTAAAGAAAATATTATGTTTGCATTAGGATTAAAAATTATCGCACTGTTACTGATTATTCCAGGTTGGCTGACATTATGGATTGCAATATTTGCCGATATGGGTGCGACAATACTCGTTGTATTGAACTCATTACGATTAATCCGCATTAACAAATAGGGGGATTGTTTATGCGTTTACAAGAATGGACGATGGCAGAACAGGAAGAACTGATTCATTTTTTAATGACAAACACTTGGCCTTATCACGGACATACAAACCCAGCACGCCATTTAATTGAAAAAACGATTGAAGAAGGCGGCTATCAATCAGACGAAGTCAAAACATTTTGGGTTGAAAATGAACAAAATGAGAAAGTTGGCATTGTAAAGCTTTATGATTTGCATGATGAAATTCCGATGTTCGATTTAAGAATTGCGGAAATTTACCGAGGACATGGTTATGGACCTATTGCTTTAAAGCAAATTGCTGATTATGTATTTGGATTGTCTGAGCGAAAGATTCGTTTAGAAGGTCATACGCGCGGGGATAATTTAGCGATGCGTAAAACATTTGAACGTGCGGGTTTTGTGAAAGAAGCTCATTTGCGGAAAGCATGGTTTTCACCAAAAGAAAATGCTTATTATGACGCGGTCACTTATGGAATTACACGGGAAGATTATAAAGGTGGAACGACGACGCCTGTTGTTTGGGAAGATGGCCAAAGAGAGAAAAAGAGCACGAGCATTCCGGATTTTCCAGATGCATTTGAAACAGAGCGACTCATCATTCGTGCACCAAAAGTAGAAGATGCATTAGACGTCTGGACTGCGGTGAAAAATTCGCAAAATGCTTTAAAAGAGTGGTTGCCGTTTGCGAAGGCATTGCCTTGTTTAGAAGAAACAGAAGAAAATTTACGTCAATCTGTTGCGGATTTTATTACACGAAAGGATTTACGTTTGCTGCTTTTTTCGAAGGAAACAGGCGAATTTATCGGTTCATCAGGTCTTCACCGCATTAATTGGGCTGTGCCAAAATTTGAAATTGGCTATTGGATCGATCAGTCAAAAGAGGGTAAAGGATATATGACGGAAGCGGTTCAGGCGATTACGAATTTTGCCTTTACCCAGCTTGGTGCCAATCGAGTTGAAATTCGATGTGACGAAGAAAATGTGAAAAGTCGTTCGGTTGCCGAACGGGTAGGATTTGAACTTGAAGGAATTTTAAGGCAAGATAGTCTTTCAGTCGATGAGAAAAGTTTGCGCAATACATGTATTTACGCGAAAATAAAGTGAAAAAGTAGTATAATAAAAGAGGATTATTCACTGATCATAAATAAAATTGGTGAGCGACTTTATTTGAAATAGGTTCTCAGCATAAAAGATAATAGCTAAAGATGCAGTCGAAATAAAAGGGAGCGTCCAGCAAGTCATTTTAAGACTTTCTAGACAGCTCCCTTCATTAACCTAACCTGTTCGCCTACCAGTAATTAATTGGAAGATGAAAATAATCCCCGCAATAACTAAAACCATGTGGATTAACCCGCCACCGATTTTAAGTAAGAAACCTATTAACCAGAAAGCAATTAGGGCAACGATAATGAACCAAAGAATTTTACCCATACTATTCACCCCTTAATTATTATTAGATATACCCACTAATAAAATGATTTAAACAGAAGAAAGAAAAAAACGAACGACAATTACTGGAGGCGAATGAATAATGGCGACACCAGGTATGGAAGATTATTTAGAACAAATTTATTTACATATTGAGCGAAGCGGTTTAGCGCGTGCATCGGATATTGCGGACTCATTAGATGTCTTACCTTCTTCCGTGACAAAAATGGTGCAAAGACTGGACCGTGAAGGATATGTTTATTATGAACGATATAAAGGGATAGAGTTAACAGAGAAAGGCTTGAATTTTGGGCGAAAACTTGTGAAACGTCATGATATTTTGGAGGAGTTTCTCCGTATCATTGGTGTTGAAGAAGAGAAAATATATGAAGATGTTGAAGGAATTGAGCATCATTTAAGCTGGAATGCCATTGATCGAATTACCAATCTGGTTGAGGTTTTGGAGCAAAATCCGGCATTCGCAGAACATTTAAAGATGCATAAAAAACAGTAAAAGGATGATGAAAGATGGAAGAATTAAAATCAGGTAGTACGGCGAAACTCGAAATTATTGCACAAGAAGGTTCAAGATGGGTACTAGACGATAAACAAGACGGAGAAATAAAAATGAACGTTTCCGATGCGGATGAAAATGTTCAAATTGGTGATGTAGTTGAAGTGTTTTTATACGTCAATAGACGTAAAGAATTAACAGCAACAATGCAAATGCCGAATATGACGTTTGGTACATTTGGATGGGCGCGTGTCATTCGTTCTGAACCGAGAGAAGGGGTTTACGTTGATATCGGTTCTTCGTTTGAGGTACTTGTGAATGGTGCAGACTTACCACAAATTAAAAGATTATGGCCGCAAGTCGGTGATGAGTTATATATGACCTTACGAACGGATCTTGGGGGCAATATTTTCGGTCGACTTGCAACAGAAGAACGTGTGTTAGAAGTGATTTCTGAAGCGGATTCTTCACTTTTTAATGCCAATTTAAAAGCGAGAGCTTATCGATTATTACCAGTCGGTTCATTTTTATTAACAATCCCTGAGAACTACAGAATTTTTGTTCATGAATCAGAACAAAAAGCAGAGCCAAGATTGGGTGAAGAAGTAACTGTTCGTGTAATTGACGTGCATAATGATGGGACGTTAAATGGTTCATTTTTACCGAGGGTAGAAGAACGTTTATCAGGAGATGCGGAAGTGATTTATACGTATTTAATGGATATTGGTGGGAAAATGCCCTTCACAGATAAATCATCACCAGATGAAATTCAAGAAATGTTTGATATGAGTAAAGGCTCGTTTAAGCGTGCATTGGGTAATTTGATGAAACAGCGTAAAATTGTTCAAGAAGACGGCTGGACAAAATCAACGGAAATTTAAAAAAGCGTTTGGAAACTTATTTAAATGTAAAACGTACTATTAGGTAGACAAGGAGGTTTTACAAGTGAAGAAAATTAGTTTATGGATGACGTCGTTTATTTTATTATTTGCTTTTATGTTACCAACTGGTGTTAAAGCTGATGAAGGCGTAATTAATGAAAAATTAGGTGTACCCATTGTCGTGTATGGTGCCAATTTATCGGATGCGGAAAAAGCTAGCGTGCGCGAAAGTTTGCAAGTTGATAAAGAAGCCGAAGTGGAAGAAATTTACGTCGATGGCAATGATTTAGTCAAATATATTCCGGATGGAGACCGCAATGCAAGAATGTTTTCATCTGCTAAAATTACAAGGCAAGATGCTGGCAAAGGTTTAATCATTAAAATTGTGACGGAAGAAAATATTACACAAGTCACAGCGGATATGTACGGAACGGCTATGTTAACGGCTGGAATTGAAGATGCTGTTGTCGAAGTTGCTTCGCCTAAAAAAGTAACAGGACATTCAGCTTTAACAGGCATTTATAAGGCATATGAAGTTTCAGGTGAAGTGCTCGATACAGAAAGAACGGATGTTGCAAATGATGAGTTAAATTTAGCGACAAAATTTGCGGAAGACGCTGGCATCGATCAAGCCAAAGTATCGGAGTTATTAACAGAAATTAAAAAGACGATTTCAGAACAAAAACCCGCTACGAAAGAAGAAGTTGAACAAATCGTTTCAGAACAACTGAGCAAGTTAAATATCGAATTAAGTGAAGCGGATCGTCAATTATTAATTGATTTAATGGATCGAATTCGCGGATTGGATATTGATTTTGGAAAGCTATCTGAACAACTTTCGGATTTCAGCAATAAAATTAAAGAAAAATTAGGCGAAATTGACCCGAGCTTTTGGGAAAAAGTAAAAGAATTCTTTTCAAGTATTGCGAACTCGGTTAAATCATGGTTTGGTGATTGAGAAGAAAAAAGTTATTCAGAAAGTCTGAAAAGGACTTTCTGAATGCTCTTTGTTGGAATTCCTTATACTGAAAAATCATTGAAGTTAAAGGAAATAGTAGAAAGTCATTAAAATTAAGCTTTACGAATGATGAAGTGGTTGTTACACTAAAGAATAAGTTATTGGAATATTCTTTTATCTGGAGAGGGGTTATGAAAATGGAATTTGAATTTGTAAAATTGGAAGGCGAAGAGTTTGCATTTCGTAATATGAAAGATGATGAAGTTTTAGCGGAAATCTCATGGACAATGCTTGGTGATATCATGGCAGTTGAGCATACTTTTGTATCACCGGAGCTACGTGGACAAGGTGTGGCTAAAAAGCTTCTGGATCGAGCAGCCGATTATGCACGTGAACACCATTATAAAATGGAACCGATTTGTTCATATGTCGTTACAGCATTCGAACGTTATGATGAGTACGAAGATGTAAAGGCTTAAAATTTACCCCACAAAAAATTTACCCCACAAAAGTTTACTAAAGGCTTTTGCGGGGTAGTTTTTATGTTAAGTAAAATTTTTCTCAGAACATGAAACCTATTCCGCGCTACAGCGTATGTATAATAGAGATGAAGGAGGAGTTAGGATGAATCGTACTGCAGAAAAAGTATTATCCATTATTAGTGTAGTTCTTACAGTTTTAGCACTTATTCCTAGTTTTATGTTTGGTTTATTTGGAAAAGTGATTTCTGAAGGATCATTACGAGATGAAATCGAAATGGATTTATTGACAGATCCCGACTTTACAGGGGAAGATGTGGATATTATTTTATCAGTTTTAGAATGGCTTGGTGGATTTGGTTGGTTTGCAGTTGTTGTTTTATTAATCAGCTTAATCGTTACGATTGTCGGAATCGTTGCGATTTGGAATAATAAAAATCCGAAGCTTGCGGGGATTATGTTTATTATCGGTGGATTATTTGCATTTGTCCTATCGCTAGGATCAATTTTACTGTATATCACAGCAGTTCTTTGTTTTACGAAAAAAGCAGCTACACCGCCTGTCATGGAAGATACATATGATGATATGAGACCTTTGTAAAAAAGTTGTCCCAAAAGTGGAGAAATAGACTTTTGGGGCGATTTGTATTTTGTTTTGGAAATTGTAGAAAGAAAATATATCACAAGATTACAAAAGAAGGTTTTCAAAACATTTAAAAGGGTATACTCATGACATATATGAATACTTTGAAGGGAATGATTTTTGAAATGGGTCGTAAAAAGAAAAACACATTGCTACTTGCCACTTTAGCGGCAGGTGCTTATGCGTATTTTAGCAAAAAGGAAAATCGTGATAAAGCTCAAGTTGCATTTAATAATATGAAAACAAAAGTTGATTCGTTTATTGCATCTCAAAAAATTCAAAACGAACCGGATACGAAAGCAGGAAATCCAGATCCATACGACATTCAAGACAATGAAATGGTTAGTGAAGGTGCGCAGACGAGTGTGCATTATTATAACCAGGAAGTGCAAGACGATGTGGAAGTAGATGGGCTTTATAAAGAACCAGAAGATCCTAAAAATCAATAAAATAGTATGTGGAATAAAGACCAATCGAAAGTACAAAAATTCGATTTAAGGAATAAAATACGGATTGTTCAGAAGGGGCAAATTGGACTTTCTGAACAATCTCTTAAATAAGGGGTGAATACGATGAGTTCAACATCAGTAGAGCAATATACAGGCGCAAGAATCGATGCAATCATCGGCAATCGACCATTTGAACAAGCATCGGAGATTGAAAAGTTTTATAAATTAGAGGAGCAGTTTGTTGATTATTTGTTTTACTTGGAGAAGGAAAAAGCAAAAAGATTATCAGATGTGCTGATTAAGTCAGTTGATAAGTTTATTGAAGAAAAGCGATATCCGAATTTGAAATATTATTTAATTGCGCTGATGGGCGTTATTTCAAAACAAATGCAAAAACTACATATACCACCGGAAAAAGCATTTGCCTTTAACTCCATTAGTATTGATTTAATTGAGGAGAAGTTAAATGATGAAAATGCCGTGAGTTTATTAGGCGAATTAATTGAGTTTTTAACTTATACAATTGAAGAAAAGAAACATCCAAATTTACTCCATCAAACGGTCAATGAAGTCATCCAATATATCGATGAGCAAGTGCAATCTCCGATGACAGTAGAAGGGCTTGCGCAAAAATTCGATGTAAGTACAAGCCATTTATCTCGCATTTTTAGAGAGCATGCGGGCATCACACTTGTTGAATATATTAATATTAAAAAAGTTGAAGAATCACAATACTATTTGAGGTTTTCGCATCAGAAAATATCAGATATTTCCAATAACTTCCATTTTTGTAATCAAAGTTATTATACGAGAATATTTAAAAAATACACAGGTTTTACACCTAGAAAATTCCGGAATAATTTACAAGGAAAATATATTAAATATGAACTCCTTGAAGGAAAATAAACGAAAAAGTTTGCGATTAATATTCGTCAAATGAATTTTTCGCCTTTAAACTTCCTAGGTCGTTTTGGTAATGGAAAGTTCACAACGAAGAATATTTGTAAAAGTGCACCGATTTGTTGTATACTTCTTAGTAGTTTGAAATAGTGAAGGTGAATCTATTGAAGAAGAGAATCGGTCTATTATCGCTCCTGATGACGGTCATCTTAGTTTTAAGTGGTTGTGCGGGAGTCGAAAATCAAGAAGGTAATTTTTATAATATTTTTGTAAAACCTATGAATGGCTTATTAGAATTTTTTAGTGGTCTATTTAATGGGAGTTATGGTCTGGCGATTATCGTCATTACGGTATTAATTCGTCTTGTTTTAATGCCTTTAATGCTTCGAAATTACAAGTCTCAACAAGAGATGAAAGTGAAAATGGATGCGCTTCGCCCTGAAATGGAAGACATTCAAAAACGCATAAAAGTTGCGAAAGAAGCTGACGATAAAGAAGAGCAAATGAAGTTACAACAAGAGATGATGGGACTTTATCAAAAACATGGTGTCAATCCGTTAAATATGGGTTGTTTACCATTATTGATCCAAATGCCGATTATCATGGGCTTATATTTTGCGATTTTATATTCACCAGAAGTAAGTGAACAGAAGTTTTTATGGTTTAATCTAGGTGAGCCAGATATGATTATGATGCTTGTTGCGGGTGCAGTTTACTTCGTTCAAGCGCGTGTATCTTTATGGACAATGCCAGAACAGCAAAAGCAACAAATGAAAATGTTCATTTATTTATCACCAATTATGATTATGTTCATTTCATTGAAAGCTGTTGCTGCATTACCGCTTTATTGGGCAGTAGGTGGATTTTTACTAATTGTTCAAACGTATCTCGGACGTAAATTGTACTATAAAGAAGTCGAGCCGAGTACAACTGTTGAAGAAAAAGAAGCCGGCTCTAAGAAGGAATAACTACAATATGTAATGAATTGCCTTAAATGTAAAGGCGAACAGGGAGCGCTCGGAAAGTCGTGATGACGACTTTCTGGACAGCTCCTTTTTTGAGGAGGTTTTTGTGGATGAATATTAAGTGGTTGATAGGGATTGGCATTTTAATAGGTGTGGCATGTGCTGGTGCATCCGTTTATCAGATGAATATGAATATGGCATTGCTTTCAATTATCGGTGTTTTTACTTTAACGAATGCGATGCGTGCGCAAGCATTTAAAGATCAAAATTTATTAAAAGAAGCAAGATGGATGAATATGATTGCGCTTTGTTTCCTTGTTTTGTTTTTCATTGTTTTTGTTGTGACGGTTATTTTATAATAGATGATGGAAGCAAAATGATCATGTCGTGTTAATATAAGCGCATGCTGGATAGAAGGCGGTTAGAAAATGAAAAGAAGTCATTCCTATAAATTTCGAAGTGAAAAAAAGAAAAGTAAAGGTTTGCCAATTTTATTGTCAATCATTGGGGTTCTCTTAATCGGTAGCGTCGTCACTTGGCTAGGTTTAAATAATTGGGATGTGGATAAAAGTTATCAACGCATCGTCAACCTGATAAACGAAAAAAATGAACAACCTAATCCAATCGTAGAGGAAGAAGAACCTTTCCTTCCAGTTGAAGACGAGGAAATTGTAGAAGAAGAACCTACTCCAGAGGAAGCGATTCAATATATTGAAGGACAGGAATTACCGACAGAACCAACTTATATTGACGGTGTTTTAATTGCCAATAAAAAGCATCCACTACCGAGTACGTTTGCGCCTGGTGAAAGTGAAGAGGCACGTGCTGCTTTTGAAGAGATGGCTGCCGCGGCATTATTAGAAGAGTATTCTTTAACTGCATTTAGCACTTATCGTTCATTTGACTATCAAACGGAACTTTATAATCGATATGTTGAGCGGGACGGGGTAGAAGAGGCGGATCGTTATAGCGCTCGTCCAGGTTATTCAGAACATCAGACTGGACTTGCATTTGACATTGGCGAAGTTAACCAAGAACAGCATTTTGCATCATCTAGTTTTGGCGATACAGAGGCTGGAAAATGGCTTGCTGAAAATGCTCATTTATATGGGTTTATTATGCGCTATCCAGAAGGCAAAGAGTCCATCACAGGTTATATGTATGAAGCGTGGCATTACCGCTATGTCGGTATAGAAATGGCAAAAGATATTTATGAGAATCAGGGTACTTTGGAAGAATATTTAGGTGTGTAATAGATACAAATCAAAAAATAAAGGCGGTCAGAAGTCTGAGTTGGACTTCTAATCGCCTTTATTTTTCTTTATAAAATAGGCGAGATTAAATTTGCAAAGGATTCTTTCATTCGAATATTTAGAGGACGTTCATTATAAATATCGAGTGTCAATTCAGTTGAAACAAGTAAATCTTGCTCAAACAACTCCGCTAGTTCATGTGATTTGTCATGGTCATAAATAAATGCATTTACCTCAAAGTTTAGTTTGAAACTACGAACATCGATATTCGCCGTACCAACCGTTGCAACTTCATCGTCAATAACAATTTTTTTCGCATGTAAAAATCCATTTTCATAAATATAAATTTTAGCGCCAGCTTTCAATAAATGCCCGACATTTGAATAAGTCGCCCAGTAAACAAAAATATGGTCTGGCTTATTTGGAATCATAATGCGCACATCTACACCTGATAAGCATGCGATTCGCAGTGCATCTAAAAAGCTTATGTCTGGAATAAAATACGGTGTTTGGATATAAATGTATTTTTTAGCTCTGAAAATCATTTTTAAATAGCCATCTTTAATTTGCTCCCATTCGGAGTCAGGACCACTTGAGACAATTTGCATCCCGACACTTCCTTTTAAAGGAATCGCAGGGAAGTATTTATCTGCATACTCAATATCTTGGTCAGCAGAAGCTTGGTTCCAGTCGAGAATAAAACGTGTTTGTATGGGATGAACTGCACTTCCTTCGATACGTAGATGCGTATCTCGCCAATAGCCAAACTTCTTAACTTTTCCTAAATATTCATCGCCAACGTTAAACCCACCGATATAACCAATTTTACCGTCAATCACAACGATTTTTCGGTGGTTACGGTAATTCAATCTAGTATTGATCAGTGGTAAAATTGAAGGGAAAAAAGCTTCTACTTTTCCACCGTAATGGATCAGTTCATGGAAATGTCTTTTGTAAACACCACGTGAACCCATATCGTCAAATAAAAGCCGAACTTCAACGCCTTCTTTGACCTTTTTTGTTAAAACTTCACGGATTCTTTTCCCAAGATGATCTAATCTAAAGATATAATATTGAACGTGAATATGGTCTTTCGCATTTTCCAAATCCTCTATTAAAGCTTCGAATTTTGCATTCCCGTCATTGAAAATTTCAACATCATTATCTTGTGTTAATACAGCATCATTATTTCGTAAGTGTAAATAAATCATATCTTTGTATTTTTCCATTTCACTATGTCGAAATTCAAGTGTATTATCTTGGATGGAGGACATTTGATAATCGATGAGTTGGTCAATTCCGATTTTATTGCGACCTTCCCATCGGAAAAGGTGTTTCTCTCTTAATCTTCTACCAAACATTAAATAGATAAAGAAGCCAAAGAAAGGAATGAAAAATAAAACCATTAACCATGCCCAAGTGGATGTGGCATCCCGACGTTCTAAGAAAATAAGTGCAATCGCAAGAAAAATATTCAATATTAAAATACCGGTTACGATAAAACTAATAATCGTCGTCATAGTTGCCTCCTTTTTACGCTCTCTTTACAGTATAGCGCATTGTTGCAAACTGTCGAATGAAAATTAATTATAAAACTCAAATCCCTACTTGACTGATAGGATTAAATGGTATAAAGTGTGGATATAAATATAAATATAAATCTGAGGGGGAAAGTGTTTGGATACACTTTTAATGATTTTAAATATTGTTGGTTTGCTGCTATTAGTCGGTGTCCTTTATTTTATGCATAAAAAACAAATGTCTTTTTCCAAAAGAGTTTTTACTGGATTAGGACTTGGAATTGTCTTTGGACTAATTTTACAATTTGCTTACGGACCAACGTCTGAAGTATTACTTGCTTCAGTTCCTTGGTTTAACCTAATCGGTGTAGGTTATGTGAAATTACTTCAAATGATTGTTATGCCGCTTGTCTTTATTTCAATTTTATCCGCTTTTACAAAAGTAACAATCGGAAAAAACTTTGGCAAGATGGCTAGTTCAATTTTAGGAATTTTAATTGGTACAACAGCGATCGCTGCTGTTGTCGGGATTTCAGTGACGCTTTTATTTGGTTTAGATGCTTCGGATATTGTGCAAGGCGAGGCTGAGTTAGCACGTGGCGTTTCGATTGAAGAAACATCAGCGTCAATTGCTGATCGAGCTTTACCAGATCAAATTTTAGATTTACTTCCTGCAAATCCATTTTTAGATTTTACAGGCGCACGTTCAACTTCAACGATTGGTGTCGTTATATTTGCGGCTTTCCTTGGTTTTGCTTATTTAACAATTCGTCGTAAAGAACCTGAAAATGCGGCGACTGTGAAAAAAGGGATTGATGCAGTTTATGCGCTTGTCATGGGGATTGTGCGGATTGTACTTCGCTTAACGCCTTACGGGGTGTTGGCGATTATTGCGAAGACTGTTGCAACGTCTGATTTCGGTGCGATTTATAGTTTAGGGAAATTTGTACTGGCGTCTTATGTGGCGCTTGCGATTATGTTTGCGATTCACTTAATTATTCTAACAATTTCTGGATTAAACCCAGTGACATATGTGAAAAAAGCAAGTGATGCATTATTGTTTGCATTCACTTCTCGTTCAAGTGCGGGAACATTGCCTTTGAACATTAATACGCAAACGAATCGATTTGGTGTTCCCGATGGCATTGCAAATTTTGCGGGATCATTTGGTTTATCGATTGGACAAAACGGTTGTGCGGGAATTTATCCAGCGATGCTTGCTGTAATGATTGCGCCAACAGTTGGTCAGCCGATTGATGCACAGTTTATTGTGACGTTAATTGCCATTGTTGCAATTAGTTCATTTGGTGTGGCAGGTGTAGGTGGCGGCGCGACGTTTGCTGCGATTCTTGTCTTGTCAGCACTTAATTTACCAGTCGCGTTAGCAGGGCTACTTATTTCAGTCGAGCCGTTGATTGATATGGGACGTACAGCAGTTAATGTCAGTGGTTCAATGACAGCTGGTGTCACGACAGCAAAACTTTCTGGTGAGCTAGATACAGATGTTTATAATGGTTCAGTAGAACAACAAACTGTAGAAGCTTAAGGCTGTCCAATAGCTTTGCTATTGGACGCCTTCCGCTTGGTGTGTGCGTTTAATTTGTTTATTACGTTGTCTTTTGCGCTTTCTTTACCGGTACGAAATTCGATAAGCAAAGAAAAAAGTATCTTTTCCACGCGTGGAAAAATGAGAGGCTGCCCCAAAAATTGTGTGCTTTTGGGGCAGCCTTTTTTTCGTATGTTTATACGGGTCACCTATTAATTTTGTTTCAAAGAATGCTTGGACATTCTAAATAAGAAGATAAGTCCAATTGATAAAACAGCAATGCTTGCTGAAATATAATAAAGATTGCCAGCTGTTTGTGTGAGCAACCATGTAAACAATAAAGGTCCAATAATTCGTCCCATATTGTCCATGGAATATGTCATTCCAGCGGCAGTTCCGTATCTTCCACCTGACTCTTTTGTTGTTAGTGAAACGAGAACGGTTCGTCCTAAAGCATTTCCTGCTGTAAAGACGCTAAGTGCGACCCCCGCCCAAATTAGGCTTGATGTAAATGGAATAAGTATTAGACCAATTGCTGTAACAATTTGCGCACCGATAATCCATTTTGTTTCCGTTCCATTTTTAACCCTTCTCACAACTCCACCTTGAATCGCCGCATCGACAAACCCACTTGCCATAAATAAATAACCGAGCTGAAGTGGTGTCATTGCAATCTTTTCAATTTGGAATAATTGGAAAGTCGATTCAATGCCTGCAAGGATTAATGTAATTGAAAAAGAAAGTAAAAATAAATATTTCACACGGTGTTGCCATAAAACTCTTCCGCCTTTAGGAATCCATGCGCGTTTATTTGCTTCATTCCGTTCTGTCGGCTCTTTTAAAATTAGACTCGCATAAACAAAAAGAATGAGCGTTAAAATCCCTGAAGCGATGAATGGAAGACGTAAACTTTGATCGCCAAGCACCCCACCAATTGCCGGTCCGAAGATGAAGCCAAGCCCGATTGACATCCCCATTAAGCCCATATATTTATTGCGATTTTCTTCATCCGTTAAGTCTGCGACGAAACCCGTTACGGCAGTATAAAGAGCGCCGGAAAAAATTCCACCAATAATACGTGAAAGATATAAGAGCGGTAAATTATGCATAAATAAAGCAAATAAGAAAAAGCTAAGACTGAAGCCAAGTAACCCAATTAAAATTAGTTTTTTCCTGCCAGTACGGTCAGAATATGATCCCCATAACGGCGCTGTAAAAAATGAAGCGAGTGCATAAATGGTTAAAAGTCCACCTACATGAAGATCCGAAAGTCCTTGTTGTACAATCACTTCAGGCAAAATCGGAATAATAAGTCCAAAGCCTAAATAAACAAAAAACTGAACGGACATTAAAAGTAAAATTGCTTTTTTCATTTTCTAAACCTGCTTTCTGTTCATTCATTGTATTTATTTTACGCTTTCTTGCCAATACTTACAATAAATATAACAAGTTCTGTCGCACTGTAGATCATTCGATTTCTATTGGTGGAAATTGAAATTTTCTGTTATATTTAAAGGGAGGTATAAAAACTTTACAAACGGACCAAACTGTAACATAATTGAAAGATTTGAAAAGACCCATTCGTGGTATAATAAAAGTATTGAAACAGAAAATGAAAATTAGCTATTCATTTGAAAGCCAAAAATAAACAGCATATGTAAAGTAGCTTAATCGGTTGTTTAGATTTAGTGAACATAAATAAAACTGTAAGCATATCTGAAAGTCTTAATGATAGAAAGGTCGAGGTGGAAAAAATGGCGCAAGAAATGGATCTGAAGAAAATCATCTCCAACTTGGCGAAATTAGGTGTTTCAGCAACGAAGACGAAATCCCGTCTTGAAGTGTTGAAAGTCCTCGTGCCGCCTGTACAAGACCCGCAAGTTCAATCGCAATAAATTTTAAAAGGAATTATAAATAAAAGATTGGCAATCATCATGTGAAGTGATGGATGCCAGTCTTTTTTTGTCAGTCTGTCGCCTAATCTTTCCTAGCGGCATATACTATCGATAAAAGACTTAAACCGTTTCAAACGAGTCAAGGGGCGATGCTTTTGAGACCAAATGATGACGAAAGAGAAGTGAGGTCTTTAAGTTTTGTAGAGAGAGTTGGACTATTAGGATCAATCCTATCAACAGTGGGTGAAACACTTGGAACAATGGCGGATATTATGGCGCTTGAAGAGAGTTTAGTGGATGAATTGGAACAACAGCAAAAAAATAGATGATTTGCAAAAGCAAATCGATGAAATACGAGCAGATATGGAGAAAGATTGATGTTTTTTAACCTAAATCCTGCGAGAAATGCTAAATAAAACAAGAAGCCCTTGCAAACTAAAATGTTTACATGAGCTTCTTGTATTTTAATCTTCATCATCCGAGTCAAATAAGTATGTTTTATGATGGAACTTCATACTGAAAATTAAACCGATCGCAAGCATATTACTCATTAAAGAACTTCCTCCGTAACTAATAAACGGCAACGGAATCCCTGTAATCGGCATGACTTGAATCGTCATTCCAATATTTTCAAAGACGTGGAATGTAATTAACGCGATAATTCCTGTACAAACATAGACACTATAAGGGTCTTTTAGTTCTAATGCGATTTTTGTCATATGATAAATTAAAAAGAAAAACAAACTAAGTACAATACATGCACCAACAAAGCCATACTCTTCTCCAATCACTGTGAAAATGAAGTCTGTATGGTTTTCTACTACATACACTTCCCGTCCTTGGAAGCCTTTCCCAAACATCCCGCCAGAACCGATTGCATTTAACCCTTGAATGAGGTGAAGCCCTTCATCAGATTTGTATGAGTATGGGTCTAACCAGGAATAAATTCTTTCAAATTGGTAAGAGTCAAAACCTAATTTTGCCATGAAGTCTTGTGCATAAATGGCTCCCCATAATAAAAATGCAGCTGCTGATCCACCTACTGCAACGACAGGGGCAATTAATTTCCAAGAAACACCTGCGACTAAAACCATTGCTGCTGTAATCGCAATGAGTACAATCCCAGAACCTAAGTCAGGCTGTTTTGCGATAAAAGCAAGTGGCACAATGAGTACTAAAGCCATTTTCCCTAGAAGAATAATGTCTGTTTTAATTGTTCGAAGTTCAAACTTATCATGATGTCCTGCAATTAAACGTGCCATCCCTAAAATAAAAAAGGTTTTAAAGAACTCGGCTGGTTGAATTCTACCGATTGGTTCAGGGAAATGAAGCCATCTTTTAACATTGGCATGCGTTTGACCAAGTTGGCCAACTCCTTCTGGTGCAAAATGTAAAAGAACGAGCGTAAAAATCCCGAATCCGTATAAATACCAAGAAACTTTTTTATATTGTTCAGGTTCGAAATAAATGGTAAATGCGACAATAAAGATACCAACCCCGTACCACATTAATTGTCGCGGCACATAGTTATTGCCGAATCGGTCAGATGTTTGTGCTGAGCCGATTGCAAGTAAGCTAATAATACAAAAAAGCAGTAAGATAAAAGCGAGTGTCCAATCAAAACGATCCGCTTGTTTGTTAGAGAGTCTCATTCTATTTTAATCACCTTTTTTACTGAAATGACATATATTTTATGCTGAAAAATAGTTTACAATAAAAATACAATCTACTACTAGTATACCGTAAAATGGACGATTGTGCTTGAGAAGAAGTTGCCGACTTTAGAGGAGAAATTTATTTTGATAACAATCGTTTCTGTAAGCATGCATCTCATGGTAAACTAGAAGATAATAATTAAATTGAGAACGGTGGGAAACAAATTGAAAAAAAGATTAGGTTTAGTTTATGGTGGTAAATCTGCGGAACATGAAGTTTCTTTATCGACAGCACTTGCGGTGATGCAGGCAGTCGATTTTTCGAAATATGAAGTGATTCCCGTTTATATTACGTATGACGGAGAATGGCGCAAAGGAAAAGCGCTTGAAACGCCAGTAAAAACAATTGAAGAGTTGAGATTACCAGGTGCAGGTAAAAAAGATAATATCGATCAGTTTATTAATGGAGATGGTTTACCAGATATCGTTTTTCCAGTTTTACATGGTACGAACGGTGAAGACGGAACAGTTCAAGGGTTCTTTGAGGTGTTAAATATTCCATACGTTGGCAATGGCGTACTTGCGTCATCCGCAGGTATGGATAAAGTTTCGATGAAGCAATTATTTGCACAAGTCGGCTTAAATCAAGTGCCTTATGTTCATTTTATCCGCAGTCAATGGCAAGAAAATCGTGAGACATATCTTGCAGAAATGGAAAATACGTTAACTTGGCCCATGTTTGTTAAACCGGCAAATTTAGGTTCAAGTGTAGGCATTAGTAAAGCGGATGATCGAGAAGCGTTAATCGAAGCAGTAGATTATGCTTTGAAATTCGACCGTCGCGTCATTGTGGAGCAAGGTGTGGACGCAAGAGAGATTGAAGTAGCTGTAAAAGGAAATGATCTCCCAGCTTGTTCAGTTCCTGGTGAGATTAAGCCACTTGCGCAGTTTTATGATTACGAAGCAAAATATCAAGATAATAGCACGGAACTTGTTATTCCGGCAGTTGTTTCCGATGCAGTTCAGAAAGAGATGGATGATATGGCGGTTCGCGCGTTTAAAGTATTGGATTGTGCTGGACTTGTGCGCGCAGACTTTTTCGTTACGAAAGACGATGAAGTGTTAATTAACGAAGTTAATACGATGCCAGGATTTACGCCGGTAAGTATGTTCCCGTTATTATGGCAAAAAACAGGTGTTTCTTATCCTGAATTGATTGATGAATTAATTGAACTTGCATTTGAGCGCCATGCTGAAAAAGCTCAACTACAATATACGAGAGATTGAGGTCGTTAGCAGTGAAAGAAAGTTTGAAAACAGTTGCGAATTGGTTACAAGTAGAAGGGCAACTTATCGAAAATATTATGATTCATGGCGTTTCTATTGACTCGCGTCATATTACAAAAGGAGACTTATTTATTCCTTTTCGCGGAGAGCAAGTAAATGGTCATCGTTACGTCGAAAATGCATTTGAAAAAGGTGCAGCCGCTTCTTTATGGTTAAAAGATGAACCGAATCCACCAAAAGATATCCCGTTATTGTTTGTAGAGGACGCTGAACTTGCACTACAGCAAATGGCGCGTAAATACAGAGAAGAATTATCTTGTAAAGTAATTGGCATTACAGGATCAAATGGTAAAACATCTACAAAAGATTTAGTTGCAAGTGTTTTATCGCCTTATTTCAAAGTGAAGAAGACGGAAGGTAATTTTAATAATGAACTCGGTCTTCCGCTAACGATTTTGTCTTTGGAAAAGGATACAGACGTCGCTGTATTGGAAATGGGTATGAGCGGTTTCGGTGAAATTTCATTTTTATCGACACTTGCAAAACCAGATTTTGCCGTTATTACAAACATCGGAGAAGCACATATGCAAGATCTTGGTTCACGAGCGGGGATTGCAAAGGCGAAATTTGAAATAATCGATGGACTTCATGCGGCAGGTAAATTATTTTATGACGGCGACGAACCGCTTTTAACACCGCTTATAGCGGAAGCAAAAGTAAATGCTTACGCTTTTGGCTATGAAGAAAATAATGACTTGGCACTTCATACGGTTCATACAACGGATGCAGGAAGCGAGTTTTCTGTAAAAAGGCTACTTGAAGGGACATTTACGATTCCAGTTTACGGTGCACATCAAGTGAAAAACACACTTGCGGCAATTTTAATCGCAAAAGAGCTTGGGCTTTCGAATGGGCAAATGTCAGAGGCGCTTCAAGCTGCTGAACTTACAGCAATGCGTATGCAGCCAATCATTGGAGAAAATGGTGCATTGTTTATCAATGATGCGTATAATGCCGCACCAACTTCTATGACAGCAGCATTATCCTTTATAAAAGAAACTGAACTCAGACAAGAAAAATGGGTTGTGTTGGGCGATATGTTGGAGCTTGGGGAAGATGAACAGGCTTACCATGAAGCTTTAAGCGAGAAAATCGGTCAAATGAACTTGACAGGAATTGCTTTATATGGTTCGCGTATGAAATGGCTATATGACAAGCTGAAAGGGCAAGTTGAAAGTCAGCTCGTGTGGTCTGAAGGGTCATATGAACCGATTGTGGAATTGCTGAAGCAATATACAAATGATGAATCTGTTATTTTATTAAAAGGTTCCAGAGGCATGGCTTTAGAGAAAGTGCTTGAGCAGTTTACGAAGCAGGAAATGCAGTGAAAACAGGCGTTTTATTTATTCACGGGTTTACCGGAGGCACGTATGAAGTGCAGCCCTTCGTTTCTTATGTGAAAAAGCATACGGATTGGTCTGTAGAAGTCCCGACTTTACCTGGGCATGGTGTGACGTTGAATTTACGCAATGTATCTGCCGAGAACTGGTTAATGGAAGCGGAACTCGCCATGAGAAGATTGAAGAAACGTGTTGACCGTGTGATTATTGTAGGATTTTCAATGGGTGGATTAATTGCGATGTATCTCGCCCTTAGATATCGGGTAGATCGTTTAATATTACTCAGCGCGGCGGCGAAGTATATTAGTCCACTTGTTTTATTGGAAGACGCTAAAATTATTTTAACGGAATCCGTTACGAAAAAATATACATCGAATACGTTTTACCATTTATACAATTACAAATTAACGCATACGCCGATTAAAGCGGTCTTTGAGTTTTTGAAAATCGTTAAAACGGTGAAGCCTTATTTTGATTATATTACTTGTCCAGTTTGTATTGTTCAAGGTGAAAAAGATGGCATTGTACCTTTTTCGACTGCGCAACATTTATATGAAAAACTTGGCGGAGAAGAAAAGTTGATGATCACTTCGCCCACTGGAAAACATCATATTTGCTACAGTGAAGATCATGAAAAATGGTTTTCTGAGGCATTATTGTTTATGAAGAAATGTACGATAAGGTGAAACTTCAATCAGAGAATATAAAAGAGAAAGGCGCTAAGAAAGTAACGTATTGAGACTTTCTTAGCGCCTTCTTTATGCTTAATCTTAAATCGTTTGGGCGCATTGTTTGCAGGGAATCGATTTGCGTGGTACACTCTAGTGAGCATTGGATACATTTCACGGGACTCTTCATCATAGGGAAGAGTACTTTTTTTTGAATAAAACGGTTTGTTCATCGATAATTTACATTTGTTCGTTGCTCGAACCGCTCGGCAAAGACCGGGCTTTCCCTTTCAACTATACACTCTACGTAAATTAAAAAGCATTCACAATAGAGGCTGTAAAAAATATCGGAAACGTTCCCTTTATATATAGACTGGCTCGAGTTTGCCGCGCTTTCATTTGCAAATGTAACCAATTGTCAAATGAAGAAAAAAGGAGATTGAAAAGTTTTGACTAAATTTTCAGAGCTAAATATTAGCGAATCAACACAACGTTCTTTAAGCCGCATGGGGTTTGAGGAAGCAACACCTATCCAAGAAGGTACAATTAAACTTGGTTTAGAAGGGCGAGACATTATCGGTCAAGCACAAACAGGAACGGGAAAGACAACGGCATTTGGTGTTCCGATTATCGAAAATATTGATACGAGCAATCGCGCAATTCAAGCACTTGTTATTGCACCAACACGTGAGTTAGCAATTCAAGTTTCTGAAGAACTATACCGTATCGGAAACGATAAACGTGCAAAAGTATTATCTGTTTACGGTGGGCAAGATATCGGTAGACAAATCCGTGCACTACGCAATAACCCACAAATTATTGTAGGTACACCAGGACGTTTACTTGACCATATTAAACGTAAAACGATGAAATTGGATCATGTCCAAACATTAGTATTAGATGAAGCAGACGAAATGTTAAACATGGGCTTCATTGAAGACATTAATGCAATTATGGCAAGTGTTCCAGCTGAGCGCCAAACATTATTATTCTCAGCGACAATGCCAGGACCAATCCGTAAAATCGCGGAAACGTTTATGAAAGAACCTGAAGTTGTTAAGATTAAATCAAAAGCAATGACAGTTGACAATATCGATCAGTATTTTGTAAAAGCACAAGAACGTGAGAAATTTGATGTTTTATCACGTATTATTAACGTAGATCAGCCTGAACTTGCAATTGTTTTCGGTCGTACGAAACGTCGTGTAGATGAACTATCTCACGCATTAACAATTCGCGGTTATCTTGCAGAAGGAATTCACGGCGACTTAACACAAGCCAAAAGAATGTCTGTCCTTCGTCAATTTAAAGAAGGTAAAATTGATATTTTAGTGGCAACAGATGTTGCGGCGCGTGGATTAGATATTTCAGGCGTTACACATGTTTATAACTTTGATATTCCACAAGATCCAGAAAGCTATGTTCACCGTATCGGTCGTACAGGACGTGCTGGAAAGAGTGGTAAAGCAGTAACATTCGTAACACCACGTGAAATGGGGTACTTACGTATCGTTGAAGAAACAACGAAAAGACGTATGACACCACTTATTCCACCAACTTCAGACGAAGCGCTTTTAGGTCAGCAACGTCTTGCAGTGGAACAATTAACTGAAGTCATTCAGAAAAACGAATTACATGATTATAAACAACTTGCAGCGGGTCTACTTGAAGACCATGATGCAATTGAAATTGTTGCAGCAGCACTTAAAAATATGACACGTGAGCCGGATGATACACCGGTTAAAATTACAGAAGAGCGTCCATTACCATCAAGAAATCGTCGCGATCGTGGCGGCTATAAAGGTGGTAACCGTGGTGGCGGTGGCGGAAGTCGTCGTCCATTCCGTGGGGGCAGCAGAGATGGCGGAAGTCGTCGCGGTGAGCGCGGTGAAGGTGGACGCGGCGGAAGTCGTCGTAGTAGTAGCCGCGAAGGCGGAAGCCGTAGCAGAAGTCGTTCAAGACGTCAGCCAGAATAAATCAGGGGAGGTTGTCTCGAAAAGTCTAAGTATAGGGCTTTTCGAGGCATCTCGCCTTTTTTATTTTTACCCATTTTATAAGGTTTGTTGCTTTTAGCTAAGAAGTGGAAACTTTGTAAAAGAAGCGTAAGAAGGGCATAAGTAAATAAGTCGGAGGCTGCTCCAAAAGTTTAGATTTAGAACTTTTGAGGCGGCCTTCTTTTTTAATTTCCATCTGAATGAAACATTTTCTTAAGTTTCTCGTATACAATGATAGAAGGAGTAGAAAGGAGAATGAACGGATGAACCAGATTTCTGAAAAAGGATTACGTGTCTGGCGCGTATACGGGATAATACAAACATTCATCGTTTTATTACTCGCGATAGGTGCGGGTGTTTTAACATACATATTTGAATGGCCAGCATATATTTATGCAATTGCAGCGGTAATTGTCGTTTTTTATGCATATTTTTTCGTATATTTATTCCCTAAAATTAAGTGGATGAGATGGCGTTATGAAGTACGTGAATCTGAAATTGAATTGCAACATGGACTATTTATTGTTAAAAGAACACTAATTCCGATGGTGCGCGTCCAACATGTCGATACTTCCCAAGGACCTATTTTAAGGAAATATGGTTTGGCTGGGATTACCATTTCAACGGCTGCGACCAATCATGAAATTCCAGCACTTATTGTAGCAGAAGCTGATGAATTAAGAAGTAGAATTTCGGGCTTGGCAAGGGTGGCGGATGATGATGTTTAAAGAACGCTATCAATTGCATTGGATAACCGCTGTATTGTCTGTTTTAAAAACCGTAAAAGAAATGATTATACCGATTATTTTATTAGTATTTGTAAATGGTGTAAATGACACGGGAAAGTGGTATTTAGATTATTTAACGTTCTTGATTTTCGGCTTTTTTATGATTAGTTTTTTCATTACAGGTATTATTAAATGGAAACGTTATGTTTATTGGTTTGAGGATAATGAACTTCGAATTGAGTACGGTTTATTTGTGAAGAAGAAGCGTTATATTCCCTTTGATCGGATTCAAAGTCTTGATTATACAGAAGGAATTTTGCACAGACCTTTTAACTTAGTGAAAGTAAGTGTAGAAACAGCTGGTGGTTCTAGTTCATTAAAAGCTGAAGCGGAACTTACTGCGATTACAAAAGAAGCAGCAGAAGTGATTGAACGCGAAATTGCTGAAGCAAAAAGAAAGAAATCTGTATCGCCTGAAACGGTAAATGAAGCGGAAACTTTTGAAGAAGTAGAAGAGGATGTTGTACCTTCTGTTCAAACGATATTTAATATGACTGGGAAAGACTTATTCGTGTTAGCGACGACATCTGGTGGAATGGGGCTTATATTTTCTGGTTTTCTCGTATTTATCTCTCAGTTTATAGACATTTTACCGCTTGATGCGATTTATAAAGAAGTTTCTGTTTTTATTAAATCGGGTATATTTCTTGTAGCGATTTTCTCGATTTTATCTTTAATCGTTGTATGGGGAATTTCTGTAGCCATGACGTTCCTTGCTTATTATGGATTCACAGTTCAAGTAATTGAGAAGGATATTGTGATTACACGTGGTTTATTGGAAAAAAAGCGAGTGACAGTTCCGTTAAACCGTGTACAAAGCGTAAGGATTGTTGAAAATCCATTTCGTCAATTATTCGGTTATGCAACAGTTGTAATTGACAATGCCGGTGGAGGTCTAGCAGGGGAAGGCGCAAAAATCAATTTGTTCCCGCTCGCGAAGAAGAAAAAGGTTATGGCTCCGTTAAAAGAGTTATTTCCGGAGTTACAATTAGAGCAACCAACGATTAAATTACCTGCACGTAGTAAAAGATTTTATTACCGAGCGTATAGTTATGTTGCGGCGGTAATTGCCGCGGTTGTTTCTTATTATTTATTTCCTTATGGATTATTTGCGTTTATGGTTATTCCAATCATTGTTTTATGGGGGATATGGCGCCATCGATCCGCAGCATTTGAATTATCGGGCAACCAATTGACGATGCGTTTTCGAGGAATTAGTTTACAAACGGTTTATGTTTTGAAGAAACGGATTCAATCAATGGAAATTAAACAAAATTATTTTCATAGAAAAAATGATGTCGCAACGATTTCAGCAGCGATTAAGTCTGGGGCATTGGCTTTCAATGCGCAAGTGAAGCATATGGAGCTTCGAGATGCTGAAAAAATACTTACTTGGTATGAACCGAAAACATTTTCAATTGAACGTGAAGATCAATAAAAAAATGCCACGAAAAATCGATTAGGATTTTTCGTGGCAACTTCTTGTTTTCTGTTAAAATGATTATTTCTTGGACGTTCGCCAGCTTGTAATCCGCTTTGGATTGAAATAGCTTAAACCAATTAAGAATCCAACGATTAAACCGAAAATATGCGCTGCAATGTTAATGTTTGGTTGTACGAAAGTCATGATGACCCCGATGATAATAATCGGTAAGATTGTTTGTCTTAATTCAGGTAATGCATTTTTTGTGTAATAAACAAGTGCGCCGTATGCACCGAAAATCCCGAAAATTGCGCCACTTGCACCTACATGCGAAAATCCATAATCATATATAAAGAAAGTCGCGATATTCGCGAACAGTCCTGAAAGTAAATAAAGCGTTAAAAAACGCATTTTACCGATGAGCTT
The DNA here is from genome assembly GCA_947644645.1 of uncultured Sporosarcina sp. GTDB lineage: Bacteria > Bacillota > Bacilli > Bacillales_A > Planococcaceae > Sporosarcina. The sequence continues at coordinate 35,989 of CANSAF010000014.1, forward strand.
TTCAAGTTCGGGTGCAAATACGAATAAAGCGAACATATTAAATAAAAGATGACCTATTCCAGCGTGTAAAAACATTGGCGTGAAGAAACGCCACCATTCACCGCTTGCAATTGCTCCATTGATACCCATTCCATAAAAGTAAATCATTTTACCGAATCCCGGAATCCAAGTTAAAATGTGAATTCCAATATTAATGGCAAGTAATGCGGCAGCGACTGGATAAAACCGAATATATTCGGCAAAGCTTTCTCTACGACTAAACATAATTTCACCTCAATCTGTTCTTCCATTATACATATTTAAGGGACGTATTAACAGAGAGTAGAGTTTGAAAAAATAAAAGGAGTTTATTTTTAAATGATAACAGGAATTGGGCTAGACGTTGTAGAACTAGAACGTATTGAGAAAATTGATCAACGTTCCGCTAAGTTTCGAAAACGTATTTTAACGGAAAAAGAATTGGAGATGTATGACCGATATAGTCCATCACGACGACTAGAATTTTTAGCAGGACGTTTTTCTGGAAAAGAAGCATTTTCGAAAGCACGAGGAACAGGGATTGGAGCTGCTTGCGGGTTTCTGGATATCGAAATCTTGTCAGACGAAGTAGGGAAACCAGAATTATATTTTAAAGGCGACAGAGTAAATGGCTTCATCTCCATTACGCATACGAAAACGATTGCTGCGGCGCAAGTCATCTTGCAAGCATAATTTAAAAACCTTTCTCATAAGATGATTTATCCGATTGAAATGAGAAAGGATGAACAGATTGCGTAAACGAATAATGCCTTTAATGTTAGTCGTCATTGCAGTAGTTCTTGCAGCATGTGGAACACCGTCAAAGGAGGATGTCTTAAAGAAGCTGAGTGGGAAGTGGAATGATTCGAAAGGTTATGAGCTTCAAGCAACGATGGAAATCAAAACGGGAGCTGAACCAAGGGCGTATGATGTGGAAGTATGGCATACGAAACCAGATTTTTATCGTGTGAATGTCACGCAAGGGGGTAGCGGAGAATCTCAAATGATTGTTCGGAACGAGGATGGCGTTTTTGTCGTTGCCCCATCGCTTGGTAAAACGTACAAGTTTCAAAGTGATTGGCCAGAACAAAATAGTCAGGGGTATTTAATCGGTGCATTGGCAGAAGATATTTCAGCAGATGAGAATGCAACGATGACAGAAAAAGACAATACGTATATTTTTGAAACGGCAACAAGAAATAATCATAAGAAAATTTTGCCGACGCAAGAGATTCACATCGACAAAAAAACATTGTTGCCAAAGCATGTTTCAATCTTAGATGAAAATAAGGAAGAACAGATTAAAATAACATTTAAGAAGATTTCCTTGGGCACTGAACGTAAAGCGAGTGATTATGCGGTAGATACTGCTGAACAACAGCCAGAAAAAGATTCGAAAGCTGAATCAGATGATGAAGAGGAATCATCTGATGAAGAAGCGAATGAAGAAGACGGAAAAGAAGAGGAAGCGGAAGAGGAAGAACAGGCGAATTTAACAACTTATTATCCGACGATTCAGTTAGATGGGGTTGCTTTAATCGAAGAAGAAGTTGTTAAAACGTCTGCAGGTGCACGGACATTTATGACTTTTGGTGATGCGCAAAAGTATACGATTGTGCAAGAAAAAGCAGAGGTATCAGAAGGTGTCATGCAAGTTTCAATGGAAGGTGATCCAGTCGATTTAGGGTTTACAGTTGCAGCCCTTACGGATACGTCTTTACGTTGGGAAAGTGATGGCATTTCATTTTTCATCGCTTCTGAAACATTGTCTAGAGATGAAATGATTGCAGTTGCATTATCAATGGCGCCGGCAGAAATGAAATAATCTAAAAAGCTTTAAAATAGGAGGGGGTTTAGAAAGTTGTTTTTTAGACTTTCTAGACAACCTCTTCCCCTCATGAAAGTAAAGGGAGTTGACGTGGTTGGTCAACTACGCAGATAATATAAAGAACAACATGATAAAATGAGGGATTTACATGATGAATACATGTCATTATCGGCCAACAACAGCGGTCGTGCATAAAGATGCGCTTCAAAGCAATATTCAGTCATTAAGAAGCTATTTAAAAAAAGAAACAGCGATTATTGCCGTTGTGAAAGCAAATGGTTATGGCCATGGAATTGTAGAAGTGGCACAAGTAGCACTGGAGGCAGGTGCCAAAATGGTTTCTGTAGCGACTCCTGACGAAGCTATTTTACTACGGGAAAAGGGAATTGAAAGTGATATTTTAGTGATGGCGCCAACAACGGTCGCATTCGCAGAAAAAGCAGCTGATTTAGGTATAACTGTAACCGTTTCGGATGCTCTTTGGTTACAAAAAGTCATGCCAAAAACGAGGCATTGGAAAAATCGATTAAAAATACATGTAAAAATTGATTGTGGAATGGGTAGAGTAGGGGTGAGAGATCAGGCATCTCTTTTATCAATCATTCAACTAATTCAGGAGGATGAACAATTTCAATTGGAAGGCGCTTTCACGCATTTTCCTTGTGCAGATGATGGTTGTATCGAAACGACAAAATTACATTTTGACAAGTTTAAGGAAATGCTTCAAGTCTTTCCAGAAAAACCAAAGCTTGTGCACGCATCCAATAGTGCAGCGACATTATTATATCCCGAATACGGCTTAGATGCAGTTAGATTTGGAATTGGTTTGTATGGTATTGCGCCGTCTCGTGAAGTACAGGAAAAATTACCGTTTCCCCTCGTACCTGCCTTATCATTAGAAAGTGAATTGTCTTTCGTTAAAAAAGTAGAAAAAGGTCAAGCGATTAGTTATGGTGCAACATATACAACGGAAACAGAAGAATGGATTGGTACACTTCCGATTGGTTATGCAGACGGTTTAAAACGTGGTTTACGTGGCCAAGAAGTATTAATCCAAGGAGAAAGAATGCCGATTGTTGGAACGATTTGTATGGACCAATGTATGGTCAGATTACCGAGAGAAATGCCTGTAGGAGAAAAAGTTGTGTTAATTGGGAAGCAAGGAAAAGAAGAAGTTTTAATAGAAGAATGGGCAGAAAGAATACATACCATTCCTTATGAAATTGCAGTATCGATTTCGGAAAGAGTACAAAGAATTTACGAATAGAATGTATCGAGCACGTAAGCATATCTAACAATGAAAACTCGTTTTGTTGTAAATTGTCAAATAATCGCCAATATTGTCTTCTCAATACTCGTAATCCATGCTATGATTGAGATGGAAGAAGTAGAGTGAGCGGGTTTGTTGGAGGTGCTGGCGTTGCGTGCAAAGAAAAGCATGAGAGAAGTTATTGTTAAAATTCCGAAACGAATGTTGAATGAAAATGAACATACGGTCGTCCACAAAGAGCATGAGCGAGGAGAATTTGTCTATATTTCGACGAAACGATATGAGACCGATCATGAACCGGAAGCAATTCGAGAAGCAATGATGAAAGGTTATGTCGAAATGTCTCAAATTAACTTAAAAATTGCTACAGAATGTTTACATGTAGAATTTGAAGCTCAGCACACGGTGGAACGTCTCGTTAGCGGAGGATGAAAACTTGGCAATAAAACGTGGAGACGTCTTTTTTGCAGACCTGTCACCGGTCGTTGGTTCCGAGCAAGGTGGAACGAGACCGGTACTTGTTATACAAAATGACATTGGAAACCGGTTTAGCCCAACAGTAATAATTGCGGCAATTACTGCGCAGATTCAAAAAGCAAAGTTACCGACACATGTGGAAATCGATGCGAAGAAATATCAGTTCGAGCGGGATTCTGTTATTCTGCTCGAACAAGTTCGTACGATTGACAAATCGCGACTTACTGATAAAATCACACATCTAGATGAAGTTTTAATGGAACGGGTCGATGAAGCATTAGAAGTAAGTTTCGGCCTTGTAAAATTTTAATCATACATAAAAAAGAAACATCGTAGGCATATATCCTGCGGTGTTTTTTCAATTGTTTGATAAAAAGAAGTGTATTTCGTCGATAGATTCGATACAATAAAATGAGAAGAGAATATAGGGAGGGTCCGAAAGCGTTATGAATCGAGAATTATCTATAAACGTTAGTCATTTCATGGATGACATTTTAATGCGATGGCAAGAAAGAATGAAAGAGGAGAAAAGAGAGCGATTTTTCCAGTATATGCCTGATGAAGTCGTAGACAAAACAAGTAAAGAATTTGCAGAGCTAATGACGTCTAATTTGTCAGCGAGCGCTGAAGTGACACCAGAAAAATTAAAAGAGTTTGCAGAGAAAGTTGTTCGTTTCGGTTGGTCTATAAAATTTGTTAATAAATCGATTGAACATTTCTCAGACGTTACTTTTGAAACGCTTGAAGAAGCTGAAGTGATCAATGATTCGAATTATAGGACGTATATGAAAATATTTTCAGATTGGATTTCTCCGTTAAGAAATAGCATTATTGAAGCTTATTCGATAGAGTGGGAGCGTACGGTTAGTTTGCAAAAAATTGCTTTACAAGAATTATCCGCGTCACTTATTCCAGTGTTCGACAAAATATCGGTGATGCCGTTAGTCGGGACAATTGATACTGAACGAGCAAAATTAATTATGGAAAATTTGCTTGAAGGTGTTGTAAAGCAACGCGCAGAAGTTGTGCTTCTTGATATTACAGGTGTTCCTGTAGTCGATACAATGGTTGCACATCATATTATTCAAGCGGCAGATGCAGTTAGACTTGTCGGTGCGAAATGTATGTTAGTCGGCATTCGCCCAGAAATTGCGCAAACGATTGTTACGCTAGGGATTGAGTTGAATGATTTTACTACGACGAGTACACTCCGTCGGGGAATGCAAGAGGCGCTTAAATTAACGAACCGTAAAATGGTGGAGGTAGAGGCCAAATGAATATGCGAATTCCAATACTCAAGTTAAATGAAACATTAATTGTTTCGATTCAATGGGAACTCGATGATCAGACGGCGATTCAATTTCAAGAAGATTTATTAAAGAAAATTCATGCAACGACTGCTAGAGGAGTCGTCATTGATTTAACACCAATTGATTTTATAGATTCATTTATTGCGAAAGTTTTAGGTGATGTAATTCATATGTCTAGTTTGATGGGTGCGAAAGTTGTACTCACAGGTATTCAACCCGGTGTAGCCATTACTTTAGTTGAGCTTGGCATTCGTTTAGAAAGAATAATGACAGCGCTTGATTTAGAGAATGGACTGGAGAAGCTTCATAAAGAATTGGAGGAATAATTATGGAGTACGGGTCTTCAGTTGAAATAAACACGGAATGGGATATTGTAGCTGCGCGTCAACTGGGTCGTAATGAGGCAAAGAAAATCGGTTTTGGGACTGTTGACCAAGCGCGAATTACGACTGCAATTAGCGAATTGGCACGTAATATTTATTTGTATGCTGGAATGGGGAGGATAGAAATCACCTGTATTTTGCAAGGGCAAATGAAAGGGATTTCGATTATCGCTTCTGATGAAGGACCTGGCATTACTGATGTACGTAAAGTGATGGATGATGGCTTTACAACTTCAGGTGGACTGGGCGCCGGAATGCCAGGGGTGAAACGACTGATGGATGAATTTAATATTGCGACAGAAAGAGGGGTGGGTACAACAATTACAGCGATTAAATGGCTTAGATGAAGGAGTGGATTGAAGTGCCACGCGAAATTGGCAAGCATTACAAGGAGATTTTAAAGCAGTATATCCAAAAGCAAGATGAGAAAGATTTATATGCTGGTCAAAAGTTTAGTAGAGAATTTATTGAAAAAGAAATCTCGCCTGAAGAAGTCATCGGCATTCATAAATCCTCCTTAATGGAATTGCTTCCTGAAACTTCAGATCAAATTTGGCATTCATTTGATTTTTTAATTGAAATGATGATTCACTATGGACTAGCTTTACAAGAACATCAAAGTTTAATTCTAAAGCAAGAAGAGTTAGCGATGGAGATGAAAATTGCTGCACAAGTACAAAATTCACTGTTAAAAACAAAAGTTCCGAGCTTTAAAGGATTGGATATCGGTTTTATAACTGTCCCTGCAAAACAGATGAGTGGAGATTATATTTATTTTTTAAATGATGATTCAAACTATGCAAGTGTTGCAGTGGCAGATGTGATTGGAAAAGGAATTCCAGCAGCTTTATGTATGTCGATTATTAAATTTGGCATGGATAGTATGCAATATGAAAATCCAAGTCCAAATGTTGTATTGGAAGTTGTGAATCGAATTGTAGAGGATAATATTGACGATTCGATGTTTATCTCAATGTTTTACGGAAAGTATGATGCAGAAAAATCGATTTTTAACTATGGCTCTGCAGGACATGAACCTGCCCTTCTTTATCGAGCAAAAACAGGGAAGTTTGTTGAGTTGGATGCGGAAGGTTTATTATTAGGCGTACAACGAAATATTCAATATGAAGAGCGTTCTGTACAGTTGGAAGATAATGATTTCATTGTGATTATGACGGATGGTGTAACTGAAACGAGAACAGAACAAGGTTTTATTGAAGAACAATTTATCCATGCGATACTAGAAAGTGTTAAAGATGAGCCTGCGCAAAAGATTGCGGATACTGTATACCAACGCCTAGGTGAATTGCAAAACTTTCAGTTGCGGGATGATTTTACAATCGTTATTTTTAAAAAAAATGAACGATAAGTTTAAAAAAGTTTGAATGCGGGTATGGCATACTTTGTGTGAAATTAAATAAAAGGTTGATTGTGTTCATTTTAATCATGAAAAAGCCATGGGATGATTGGTTAAATATTATAGGAATAGAAAGGTTCGAGGTGTGAGATGAATCTACAAGTAGAAGTTTCAGAAGAGAATTTGGTTCATTATTTCAAAGTTGTCGGCGAAGTGGATGCATTTACGGCCCCAGTTTTAAAAGAGCGCCTTACATCTGTCCAGAAAACGCCCAATGTACAAGCGGTAATTGATTTATCGGAAGTAGATTATATCGATAGTACAGGTCTTGGTATTTTTATTGGTTTTTATAAAGCTTTACAAGAGCAAAATGGTTATGTAAAAATGACAGGCGTGAATCATCGACTAAAACGCCTTTTTGAAATCACGGGTATCGATAAAATTATCGATATTGAGATTGAGGAAGGTGGGAGCGACGATGCAAGCCTATGATTATATTGAGTTGAAAGTGCCTGCAAAAGCACAGTATGTCGGTGTTACGAGATTGGCAATTTCAGGTCTTGCAAGTCGATTAGGTTTTACATTCGATGAAATTGAAGATTTGAAAATCGCGGCAAGCGAAGCGGTAACGAACGCAGTTCAACATGCTTATGGTGACTGTGAAGGAGAAGTAATCGTGGGCTGTGCACTTTTTGAAGATAAGATGGAAATTATGATTGCAGATAGTGGAAATAGTTTTGACTTTGAAGAAACGAAAAAGCATATAGGTCCCTACAGTGATGGAGAAGATGCGCAGTTCTTAAGAGAAGGCGGCTTGGGATTATATTTAATGGAGTCATTGATGGATGAAGTGAAAGTTCATCGTGAAGAGGGGGTTACCATCTTCATGACCAAATATCTTGGTGGAGAGCGGGTGGATAAGGATGTCAGAACAGTCTCCTCCCAAACCTAATACGAAGGAAGAGGTATTGCTGTGGATTCAGCAATATCAAGAGACGAGAGATGAACAGGCACAAACAAATTTAGTATTGAATTATGAGCGACTAGTCCAATCATTGGCACGAAAGTATTCGAATGGCAAACCTTATCATGAAGATTTAGTTCAAGTGGGGATGCTTGGACTTCTCGGTGCAATTAGAAGATATGATTCATCGTATGGTCGTAGCTTTGAGGCATTTGCAATTCCAACAATTATTGGGGAAATTAAGCGTTTCATGCGCGATAAAACGTGGGCAATCCATGTGCCAAGAAGAATAAAGGAATTAGGACCAAAAATTAAAGCGACTGTTGAAGCATTGACTGTTGAATTACAACGTTCTCCGCTTATTCATGAAATTGCGGAACACTTAGATGTGAGTGAAGAGGAAGTATTGGAAGCAATGGAGATGGGAAGGAGCTATCAAGCCCTTTCCATGGATCATACTTTAGATGCTGATTCGGAGGGGGGAACGGTTACGTTATTTGACTTGGTTGGGTCGACTGATGATGGGTTTGAAGCAATTGACCAAAGGCTTCTTGTTGCGGATGCACTAGTCGTGCTTTCAGAAAGAGAAAAGAAAATCATTCAATATACATATATAGACCAGTTAAGTCAAAAAGAAGCAGGTGAACGGTTGGGGATTTCACAAATGCATGTTTCAAGATTGCAGCGTAAGGCGATAAAGAAATTGCAAGATAAAATCGCGGAGACTTCTGGTGGTGTATTCGATTGATTGAAGTACAAACGGAATATGTTGAAGCGGTAATTTATCAACGAGCTAAAGAAGGAAATTTTGAATCTGGTGATACATATTTCACGCATTTAGCAGAGGATTATTTAATTTTTGCGATTGCTGATGGATTGGGAAGTGGCCCGATTGCAAGGCAATCAGCAGAAATCATCCCCAAAGTTCTCGCCGAATATCACTATGAGTCTATCGATGAATTATTAAATCGTTGTAATGAGTATATGATTCAAAAACGCGGTGCCGCAGTAGCAATTGTGAAAGTAGACTTTAGGAATAAAATTATTCAATATAGCTGCGTTGGGAATGTTCGATTTTATATATGGCAAAACGGTCAGAAAATGATTTACCCTTTACCGGTTATGGGCTATTTATCTGGCAAGCCTTTGAAATTGAATACACAAAGTTATCCTTATTATCCGGGAGATTTGTTTTTCCTTCATTCAGATGGAATTGAATTTAGAAGTCCATCCTCTTTATTGAAGGACTCTAGAAGTATATATGAAATTTATAACCGTATTATTGATGTATCAACAAGTGACGATGATGCAACTTTTATTGCGGGAAACCTGCTTCGATGATTGTTGGAGTAGGTTTTTTCTTTTCTTATTATGTTAAACTGAATGTAATATTGAAAGGTGGTTGACTTTGTGGCACATATTTTAACATTAACTGCAAAAAGAGCGGAAGTACCTGTTCGTCAAACCGAGAAAGTAATTGAACTTTTGGAAGAAGGAAACACTGTCCCTTTTATCGCGAGATATCGAAAAGAAGCGACAGGTTCATTAGATGAAGTGCAAATCAAAAATATTGAAGAGTCTTATCAATACATTACAGGTCTAGAGCAACGTAAAGAGGAAGTACTTCGTATTATTGAAGAACAAGGTAAGTTAGATGAGGATTTGAAGAAGAAAATTACATCGGCAACAGTTCTTCAGCGTGTTGAAGATTTATATCGTCCATTTATGCAAAAAAGAAGAACACGTGCAACAATTGCAAAAGAAAAAGGTTTAGAGGAATTAGCAAATGCTTTAATGAAATTCCCAACGACTACATTAGATGAACTTGCGCAACCATTTATTGATGAAGAAAAAGAAGTATCTACTATAGAAGAGGCGCTAGCTGGTGCACGTGATATTGTTGCTGAAAACATTGCAGATGATGCTGCGCTTAGAGAAACGGTTAGAAAAATGACATGGGCATCAGGGAAAATTACTTCGATTGTTAGAAAAAACGCGGAAGATGAGAAGAATGTTTTTGGAAATTATTATGAGTATGAGGAACCGTTAAAGAAAATCGTTCCGCATCGTACATTAGCATTGAATCGTGGGGAGAAAGAGAAAGTGCTTCGTATTGCGATTGCATTTCCAGAAGAACAGATTATCGGAAATATTGAAAAAACTATTATTAAAAAAACGCATGTACCCGCGTCGAAAGAAGTCCAAGAAGCAATTACAGATGCATTTAAAAGACTGATTGCCCCTTCGGTAGAACGCGAAGTGCGTGCTGTATTAACAGAACAGGCGGAAGAGCAAGCGATTCATGTTTTTTCTGAAAACCTTAAAAGCTTATTGCTACAACCCCCGTTAAAAGGAAATGTTGTACTTGGTGTAGATCCAGCATTTCGTTCAGGTTGTAAATTAGCAGTTGTTGATGAAACCGGAAAACTTCTTGAAGTATCGGTTATTTATCCGCACCCGCCAAAAGCGAGCAAAGAGAAAGCGAAGCAATGTATTTTGGAGGTTCTGCAAAAGTATCCAATCTCTATTATTGCTATTGGAAATGGAACGGCTTCTCGTGAAACGGAGAAGTTTATTGCCGATTGCTTGAAAGAATCGAAAACGGGTGTCTCTTACGTCATTGTGAACGAGGCAGGTGCAAGTGTTTATTCTGCATCAGAACTTGCTCGGGAAGAATTTCCTAACTTACAAGTAGAAGAAAGAAGTGCAGTTTCGATTGCAAGACGTTTACAAGATCCTTTATCTGAATTAGTGAAAATAGATCCTGCTTCGGTCGGTGTAGGTCAATATCAGCATGACGTTGCAAAGAGAAAATTAGCCGATTCGCTTAATTTTGTTGTTGAAACAGCCGTGAATAGGGTAGGGGTCAATGTTAATACAGCATCTTCTTCATTGTTACAATATGTTGCGGGCTTATCAAAAACGGTAGCTGAGAATATTGTTAAATCGAGGGAAGAGAATGGTTTATATGCGAAACGAAACGATTTGAAGAAAGTGCCAAGATTGGGCGCCAAAACTTATGAACAAGCAATTGGTTTTTTACGCGTGCCAAATGCAGCAAATCCTTTCGATTCAACTGGCATTCATCCTGAAAGTTATCAGTTAGCGGAAGAAATTTTGAAAAAGATCAATATGTCTAAAAAAGAAATTGGTAGCGAGGAAGTGGCTAAGGCACTTTCTGAATTAGATGTACCGAAATTAGCGGAAGAATTAAATGTAGGTACAGTAACAATTCATGATCTCATTGAAACTTTACGAAGACCGAATCGTGACCCGCGTGAAGACTATCCACAACCATTATTAAAAGCGGATGTACTTGATATGAAAGATTTATATGAAGGTCTTGAAATGCAGGGAACGGTTAGAAATGTTGTCGACTTTGGCGCATTTGTAGATGTCGGTGTCTCCGAAGACGGACTTGTGCACATTTCTAAGTTGAAAAAAGGGTTTGTTAAACATCCACTAGACGTAGTTGCTTCTGGAGATATTGTCACGGTTTGGGTAGACGGTGTAGACAAGAAGAAAGGCAGAATTTCATTAACAATGATTCCGCCAAAGAAAGATGGAAAGTGAACAGAGAGATGACGGATGAAGCGTTACAAGTCTTAGTAGAAGATATTTCATGTAAGGTATTCAAGAAAAACTTTCGACATGTGGCATCTTATAATAAAAGGCTTCGAACCACTGGCGGTCGCTATATGCTTAACGACCACTCGATTCAAATCAATCCTTTGGTGTTGGAGAAGTATGGAATGGATGAATTGATCGGTGTCATTAAACATGAGCTATGCCATTATCATTTGCATTTGGAGAATAAAGGGTATCAACATCGAGATCAGGATTTTAAAGATTTATTAAGAAAAACTAATTCACCAAGATATTGTCGTCCATTAGTCGATCAAAAACGTAAAACAGTTAAAGTTCATAAATATGAATGCAAATCATGTGGACTCGTTTATGAGAGAAAGAGAAGGATGGATGTTATGAAGTATCGTTGTGGGAAATGCACGGGAGAAATCCGCAAGATTAATTGAAGAAAGATGAAGCGATTATCTGGAGAAAATAGCTTTAATCGATATTTGGTAAACATGTTTTTTTGTGCTTGTAGCTCAGTAGTGTGCGATTAAGTATGCTACTGAGTCATTAAAACTGTAATTGAAAAAGGATTTATGATGCGCGTTTAAAAGGCTATATAATAGAAGGAATACGTTTTATAAGTAGGGGTCAATTAATTAAATAAAAAGAAAATAATTAAACTGTTGACGAATGGAATTGATTATCCTATACTAATAAATGTCAGTTCGAGATACGACATTGTTCGTCAAAAGAACTTACGATTTAATTTAAAAAAGTACTTGCAAAACAATTTGTGAGTATGCTACAATTAAAAGCCTACGGCCCCTTGGTCAAGCGGTTAAGACACCGCCCTTTCACGGCGGTAACACGGGTTC